>JALVUF010000073.1 GCA_027023805.1 Helicobacteraceae bacterium | reverse complement strand
ATACCGGCTGCTATTGCTATAACATTTTTATATGCTCCTGCAATTTCTGCACCTATCACATCATCGCAACTATATGTTTTGATAAAATCAGGAAAAAAAGAACCAAACTTATCTGCCAATTGTTTGTTTGATGAGTTAACTACCAATGCGGTGGGAAGTGACTGCATAACTTCAGTTGCAAAAGAGGGACCTGATAAAAAACAGATATTCTCACAAGGGACATATTTGGCATATATTTCATTTAAAAATTTTAAACTATCTGCCTCTATGCCTTTGGAGGCTACCATTATATTTTGATTATCAAATATAAAATGTTCATCCAACCAATGAGATATCTCTTGAGAGGGGATTGTAATGACTAGATATTTAAGTTGTAGTATCTCTTGTAGCGGGATAAAATTTTCAATATTTCTTGCAGTCCTTGAAGAGATATACACCTCATGGTTTCTAGATAAAGCATATCTTAGTGCCATACCCCATTTACCTGCTCCTATGACTCCAATTTTCATGATATATCCTAAACCTTATGAGTTTAGCTTGCCTTTTAGCATCTCATTAACTGTTTGTGGATTCGCGCTTCCTTTTGATGCTTTCATGGCTTGACCTACAAAAAAGCCAAACAACTTATCTTTTCCACTTTTATACTCATTTACCTTATCTGGATTTGAAGATAAAACATCGTCAATTATCTTCTCTATCGCACCCAAATCGCTAACTTGCTTTAACCCAAGTTTATCTATCGCCACATCAACGTCCATGTTGTCTGTCATAAGAAAATCCAGCACTTCTTTAGCGGCTTTTCCACTTATAGTTCTATCTTCTATGCGTTTTACAAGCAATCCTAATTGCTTTGCGCTAACCGGGGATGAAGTTAAAGTCATACCATTTTTCAATCGTCCCTGCAGCTCGACGCTAAGCCAGGTAACTGCGTTTTTACTACTGATGCCCTCTTGCATCATAATATCAAAAAACTGCGCCATCTCAAGTGAAGATGTAAGCACGCTGGCATTATATTGGCTAACTCCAAACTCATCCATAAATCGCTGTTTTTTCTCATCAGGAAGCTCAGGTATAACAATGGCCTCTTTATACATATCCTCCGGTACAACTACTTTTAAAAGGTCAGGTTCTGGAAAATAGCGATAATCAGCAGCCTCTTCTTTTGTGCGCATACTTTTTGTTTCCTGCTTTTCCTGGTCAAACAAACGAGTTTCTTGAACTATCTCACTCTCATAAACGCCATCTTCCCATGCCTCTGTTTGACGGGCGACTTCAAGCTCTATAGCACGCTGGATAAACCTAAAACTGTTAATATTTTTAATTTCTACTCTCGTGTATAGCTTCTCATCACCTTTTGGGCGTATGGAGACATTAACATCGACTCTAAACGAGCCTTCTTGCATATTCGCATCGCTTATATCTATATATTTTACAATGGAGTGCAACTTTTTAAGATACAATATAGCTTCCTCAGCACTTCTCATATCAGGCTCACTTACAATCTCAAGCAAAGGGGTTCCCGCACGATTAAGGTCTACTTTAGAGTAATCGCTCTCATGCATATTTTTACCCGCATCTGCCTCTATATGCGCACGATTGATACCAATAGTTTTTTTACCCCCACCCTCAAAATCAATCTCTAAATATCCATGCTCTACTATCGGAGTGTAAAGCTGTGTTATCTGATATGCCGAAGGACTATCGGGATAAAAATAACTTTTTCTATCAAAAAAAGATGTTTTATTCACAGTTGCACCAACTGCGGTACCAAACATAATACTTTTTTTAAGCGCCTCTTTGTTTAACACCGGAAGTGCACCGGGAAGAGCTAAACATGTAGGACATGTATTTGTGTTTTGTTTATGATTAAAACTTGTAGGACATGAGCAGAATAACTTTGTTTTTGTATTTAACTGCACATGTACTTCCAAACCTATGACTGTTTCAAACATATATTAACCTTTTATAAATTTTCTAATAGACGCATACGCAAACGCACCGCACTTACCCACTGCTTCTATCTGTGAGTCGTCTAAAATGCCGCCTAACGCTATAACTTTGATGCTAATTGTATCTACTATATCTTTTAAAGGAGCTAAACCGACAGGCTCGGCTTTGTTTGGGGTATAAAAAATCGGACTAAACGTAATAGCATCTGCACCATATCGCTTGGCTGTTTTTGCTTCATCTAATGTATGCGTACTAACTACGGTAAAGAGTCCTGAGTCTTTTGCTTTTTGTACGTCTTGCAGCTGAACAAAAGGCAGATGCACACCATAAGCACCAAGCTTTAAAGCTAAAGAAAAGTCTTTGTGTAATATCGGTTTTACCTTAGCATCTTTGCATGTAAAGACAAACTCTTTTGCAAAAAGTTTATAATCTTGATTTTGTTTGTCACGATAAAGCGCAAACTCCGCACTTTGTAGGTTTTTCTTTAAGACAGATTTGAAGATATCTAAATCTGATGAATAATAAAGTGGATCAGTTATAAGATAACCAGGTATCATAACCTAGTGATCTGTATCATAAACTGCAATGGCACCGCCTAAATAGACATATGATAAAATCATAAAGATAAATGCCTGTAAGATCGCCATAAATGCCAAAACTGCATAAGGTATCAAAGGCAAAAGCCAAGGGGCAAGCATTAACACAACTGCTAAAAACATATCATCACCCTTTACATTACCAAACAAACGAAAACTAAGTGAAATGATGCGTGAAAAGTGTGATACGACCTCAATAGGAAACATAAGCCATGCAAGCCACCAAACAGGACCCATAAAGTGCTTAAAATAGGTAAAAAATCCATTTTTACGCAATCCCTCATAATTATAATACAAAAATACAACTATAGCTAATGAAAGTGTAAAATCCAGAGATGAAGATGGTGCTTCAAATCCAGGAATCAAACCTATAATATTTGCAATACCGATAAAAAGTCCGAGAGTCGCTACAAGAGGCAGATATTTACGTGCATCTCTCTCTTGCATAGCATCAGTCCCCATAGCAACAACGCCGTCAAGATATGCCTCAAAGACATTTTGTATGCCTGTGGGCACTAAACGCAGATTCGACACTGCCATTTTTGAGATGATAAGTACAATAACAGCCGAGAAAACCATCTGAGAAAAAAACAGATAACTTTGATTTTGAGACACTAATCCAAAAAATGTAAACAATCTATCCATAAAAACCCCTGCGTAAAAGAAAATAATATTCGGATTATATAATAAAAAGCATTAAAAAATGCTTTTTATACAAAAAAGAGGTGTTTAGAAGTTGTATGTTAAGTATGCCTGAAGTGTGCTATAGCCTACATTGCTATTTTGATCATTTGCTTTTGTAAAGATATAAGCTAAAGTCGTATCTAACGGTCCAAAAGATTTACTTGCGGTTGCTGTAAATTCAGT
>JALVUF010000072.1 GCA_027023805.1 Helicobacteraceae bacterium | reverse complement strand
GAACTTTAAGTTATTATTTTACCAAAATTAAGCATAATATTGTTTAAAGTTTACATACAAAGTTATAAAATGAACATTATTGCTCCAAGTTATATTTATATAGATAACAATATCGTGCAAAACCAAGCAATAGCCTTTGATACAACCATCAAAGAAATTGCGCCGCTTAAGCAGCTATTGTTTAAATTTCCGACTGCCAAAGTTATACAATTGCAAACAAACTCTCTTGTCATGCCCGGACTTATTAATGCCCATGTGCATTTAGAATTTAGCGCCAACAAAGATACGCTGAAATATGGGCATTTTCTTCCCTGGCTTTATAGCGTCATTAAAAACAGAGATACGCTTATAAATTCCTGTGATGACGCATGTATCACTAAAGCCATTGACACAATGCTTCAATCTGGTACCACCTCTTTTGGTGCTGTTAGTTCTTATGGGCTAGATATGCAAGCAATACAAAACGCGCATCAAAATATAGTGCTTTTTCATGAAATTATAGGCTCACAAGCTCAAATGGTCGATGCATTGTTCAATGATTTTAAACAACGGCTTGATGCTTCTAGATTATTAAACAAGCCAAACTTATATCCAGCCATAGCAATTCATTCTCCATACTCAGTACATCCTGTTTTACTAAAAAAAGTGGTTGATATCGCAAAAAGAGAAAAACTACCGTTAAGTGCACATTTTCTAGAAAGCAAAGCCGAAGTAGATTGGCTAGAACAAGGTGGTGGAGATTTTCAACCGTTTTTCAATAATTTACTTCAGCAAAATCATCCTGTAACGTCTATAGACGAATTTCTCTCTTATTTTGAATCGATACCCACACTGATGACGCATGCCGTCCATGCAACAAAACAAGAATTGGCTCAACTCTCCAATGCCGGTCATACAATCATACACTGTCCTATTTCAAACAGGCTTTTAGGTAACGGTGCATTAAATATTGATGAATTACACCGACACAATGTAAAATGGATATGCGCTACCGATGGGCTTAGTTCAAACTATACTTTAAATTTATTTGAAGAGTTAAAAATAGCATTGTTTATGCACCATGACACGGATCTACTGCCACTAGCAAGCAAACTTTTAGATAGCGTGACCGTATTAGCAGCCAATGCCCTTGGATTAAATACCGGTGAGATAAAAATAGGTAAAAATGCAGATATGCTTGTTTTAGATTTGCCTAATCCGCCGTCTGATCAATTTGCTCTGCATCTTATTTTGCATCAATACAATATATCTAAAATATTCATTAACGGACAACTTGTATAAATATTATACTAAATACAACTATTTATAAATCTTTTAATGAAATTTTATTATTACTTTTATACGATAAAACGTATGATATATAGTTTTTAACGTAGTAAATACACTTTATCAATTATTATTAATACTATTTTTATGATATTTTATATGTTTTATAGTGTACTTTAAGTTTAATTTATATAAAATATATAATATGGAAGTAGCTGATCTTTTTAATATTCTTCATAATGCAATTGAAGCAGAACATAATGGTAAAAAAATATCTCAAAATGAGATGGCCAAATTACTTGGCATACCCATGCGCACATACCAAGACTGGAAGCTTGGAACTACGAAACCTAAAGCTGCCAAATCGGTTATCAAAATGCTTGGATTATTGGAAGATGATGAGATTATTAGAGTTGTACGAAAAATTAATAAACTTGGAGGTCAATAAGCGTGAATACGTTAACTGATAAAGAGCGAAATGGGCTAGAAGATGTTTTTTTATCTATTAAAAAAAATAAAAGAATAGGAGAGCGTGACGGTATTTTCTTTTCATCTTTCATTCTAAATTATCGTTTAAAATATACTAAAATGGTGCAAAAAGGCTCTAAGCTACCTAAATTAGCACAATTCTTTACCAAAAAAAGAAAAAAGAAGAAAAATTTAAGCAAATAAATAATAAAGTACAGGTAGTTGAATTACTTAAGAATTTATTGAGACGGCAGTTTCATGTAATTTTTGGTATATCACAATCTTCAAATTAATCAAGGGTATGTTAATGAATAAAGCACAATTCGTTGAACTCGTTCAAAAAAATGGTGATTACAAAACAAAGGCTGATGCTGAGAATGCCATAAAAGCATTTACAGAATCTGTAGCAGAAGCTTTAATAGCTAAAGAAGATGTTTCATTGGTCGGATTTGGTAGTTTTGTAGCTACGTTACAAAAAGGTAAAAGTGGTAAAGTTCCAGGAACTGACAAAACATATACAACTCAAGATAAAATGGTTCCAAAATTCAAAGCAGGCAAAGGTCTTAAAGATCGTATTGCAGCAGGAAATTAAAGCCGTATAAGCTAGATATTTGTATCTAGCTTATAACTTATCTTCTTCATTGATATATCTCAGCCTTTTTAAGCTGCTAGATTATCCTCTTGTATCTAACATCTTATTAATTTTATATTTTCAAGAATAACAAAGTTTATATTTGTATTATTCATCAATCAAACTTACTGTATTTTTTATATAAAGCACAGAGCTTCAACTCATTAAGTAAGAGAGCAGGGTATTACATCATATTAAAAAGGTTATGCCAATATGAAAAAAATTGAAAAAACAGACGCTCAATGGAGAAAAGAGTTGCCACATGACGCATATATGGTATGTAGGCGTCATGCAACAGAACCGGCTTTTAGCGGAGCACTTAATAATTGTAAAGACGTAGGCACTTTTATTTGTGTCTGCTGTGGACAAGAACTCTTTAGTAGTGCAGATAAATTTGATTCAGGGACCGGCTGGCCAAGTTTTTTTCAAAGTATATCACAAAATTGTATTACAAAAAAAGAAGATACCTCTTATGGCATGCGAAGAATAGAAGTACAATGTTCAAAATGTGATTCGCATCTAGGACATCTTTTTAATGATGGTCCCGCACCTACGCATCTTAGATACTGCATAAATTCTCTATCTTTAAAATTTTTAAAGGATAATTAGTGACGACTATCAGAATATATCTAGCTACATTATTGCTTTGCTGTTTTTCGTTATCAATATACGCTAAACCAATACATCGACCCATTGTTATTTTACAGACAACTGATGGCAATATAACCTTGCAGTTATATCCAAAGGTTGCGCCGCTAGCTGTAGAAAATTTTTTAGGATTAGTCAAAAAAGGATATTATAATCATACTATTTTTCATAGAATTATCAAAAACTTTATGATTCAAGGTGGAGATCCAACAGGTACTGGTATGGGCGGGGCATCTATATGGAACAAGCCTTTTAAAGATGAATTTAAACAAGGATACACATTTGATCATGCGGGCGTACTAGCCATGGCAAACTCCGGTCCAAATACAAACGAAAGTCAATTTTTTATTACTACAGGTCCTGCAAGATGGCTAAATGGATATTATACAATTTTTGGTAAAGTTATAAGGTCAAAAGCTACAATCAAAAAACTAAACGACACGCCGACCCTAGGAAAAGACAGCCATTACCGACCTAT
>JALVUF010000071.1 GCA_027023805.1 Helicobacteraceae bacterium | reverse complement strand
AATTTCTATGATATTTAATATAATAATTTTTGATAAAAAAGGGCTATATTCTTACATTTATAATATATTATAATTTTATTTAACATTATATAATTTATTTCGCTAAAATGATATTTAGATTAAAATTTTTAATATATGCGTAGTTTTGTAACATTTTGGTAACAATAAAAGCGCAACTATCAAGTTTGTTGTAAATTTTTCATTTATGTTATACTTTATGCTCAACAAATTATTTATTTTAAGGCTGGTTATGGAATTTGCAATACTAAATTTTGTTTTAAGCGGATTTATCGGAACTGTCGGTATTTTAACTTTGCGTAAAGTCAGTGCTGCAAAAGAGGTTGCATTTGCGCTTTTACCGCTACTGTTTGCACTGCATCAATTTACGCAGGGGTTTGTTTGGTTAGGGGTAAATCATCTTATCTCAACTAGAGCGCTTCATTTAGCGCAGAGTATTTTTGTTTTTTACGCACAGGGTTTTTTACAGTTTTTAGTTCCGTTTGCTATTTGGATGTTAGAGGCAAAAGGTGTTAGAAAAAATATGATAGCCGTCTTAACCGTTATCGGTGCACTGCTAGCGGGCTATACACTGTGGGGACTAGGAGTTTATCCGACATCCGTGGTTGAACATAATGATGCATTAGTATATGTGAATCCGGCAACGCATCATCTTTGGGTCGCCGCTTTATATGTACTTACTACTTGTGGCTCACTTGTTTTAAGCAGCAGCATATCTATACAGTTGTATGGATTATTAAATTTGCTAGGTATCACTATAGTGCGTATATTTAAACCGTACGCATTTACTTCCGTTTGGTGTATATATGCGGCTGTTTTAAGCGTTGTACTGTACTTTTATTTTCTTGAGAGACGGATATCGTTTTTAAGAGAGCTCAAAAATGACGAGTTTGCATGGACGCAAACATTGTCAAATGAGCTAGATACAATAGAATTTAAGTTGCCAAAGATATATATGGCCATCATCTCGCGTTTTGAGCGGATGATATAAAATAAAAACTAAAGTTTATGCTTTGTTTTATATTCTAAGATGATGTGATATGCCTCATCTTTTAGTTTTAGTTTTTCTTTTTTTAGTTTTTCTATCTCTTCATCAGTGATAGCAAGATTGCCCTTTTCAGCTTGATTTATTTTGTCGTCAAGTTCATTGTGACGATCAAAAATCTTCAAAAAGTGAGCATTTGCCGCTTGATTTTCTTTCATATGAGAGATTACATCACGATATTCATGTAGCATTTTTAACCTTTAATGTTTTATATAGACAATCTTAACACAAACATGATTAATCTACAATAACATACCCTTTAAAAAACATAATTTTTAAAGGGTCACGCGGTAGTGTGTACTAGATTGGCAGGACTCTGATTTTTGGAGAGAGCTTCTCTTTTAGGGTACTCTCAATCGCATAAAGCGTACCTGTTGTAGAGCTTGCGCATCCATTACATGCTCCTACGTATCTTATATAAACATCTACGTTATCGTCTGCCGGTTTTACATCAATAACTTCCATATTTCCGCCATCCATCACTAAAAACTGTCTAACGTTCTCGTCAATAACCTCGTCAATTGCTTTTATCTGTTGAACAAGAGTCATATTTTCAAATTTAACTTCTGCATTTGTTGGCATATTTTTCCTTGATTAATATAGTCTGTTTTAAAAAGGAGTTTTTTTGTCCTCTTTATATATCGCAATAATATAGTCTTATCTATTTGATACAGCTTAAAAAGTTTCTGTGTGTATCTTTTTTAATTATAAACAACCAGTCCGTAATGGTTGCCAAGATTATAAAATCTGCTGTTTGGTGTAATCTCAAGGTTTTTTAACAGCCCTAGATGCAGCAGAGAATTTTTATCTGTTTTTATGCCAAACTCTTTTAAAAATTTTTTTATATTGACAAATTTTATATTTTGAACGTATCTGTACTCAAACCTGTCGTATAGTGACATTTTGCTGAAGGTAAATATATGTTCATTTACATGTAAAGCATTAGCAGCGTAGCGTATGGGCAGATATCCGCTAAGATCTGTTAGTTTGTTTTGGACATGGGAGTATTTTTGCGGCAAAGTATTTTTTTGTAAAAATATATACTTGTTATTTAGTTTTATATGCCTGGTTGTGTTCCAATATCTATATGCCGGATTTGACAGATTGAGTATATCTTGTATCTCAGCCCATAGCCAATAAGAATCTAGCGTCTTTTCAAGTGAAGTCATACACAATCTTATATGATTTTTATTTAAATTTTGGTAAATTTAAGATGTAAAATTGTAAAATCTCACTCCTGCTATAAAAGTGCTCGCATAACTCAGTTGGTAGAGTGTTACCTCGACAAGGTAAAAGTCACTGGTTCGAGTCCAGTTGTGAGCACCATCTATATCTATTTAACATCTATTTAATGATTTTTGTTACTATTTTGCTTTAAAATTTTTATATAGGAAACAGAATATGAAAAAAATAATATCGCTATGCATCCTTGTTTTTTTACCAAGCTTTTTGTTTGCACAGAATATTCCGACAGTGACGCAGATATATGAAACTGTTAGACAAGGCAATTTGTCCCGCGCATCGCGTATGATTCAGATTGTACTGCAAGCTCACCCAAACAGTGCGAAAGCTCATTATGTTGATGCTGAAATTTTGGCAAGAGAGGGAAGAGTGGCTGGGGCTAGAGATGAGTTACGAATCGCCAAAAGTATCTCTCCGACACTTTCTTTTGTGTCAGCCCAATCAGTTAATCAACTACAAAACATGTTGTATTTAAAGCGTAGATCTGTTGCACATGAAAGTCATGTTCCTTATATGGCAATTATATTGTTTATTATAGCTGTCTTGTTTATATTGTTAATGATCCGTTCATTTAGACAAAAGCGTAATTTTAGGCCAAGTTCCTACTCAAACAATACAAACACAGGAGCAAATAACCAAGGCAGTTATCAGAACTCTCGGAGCGGTTTTGGCGGTATCGGCTCTGGTCTTGCTTCGGGACTTGCTGCTGGTGTTGGTTTTGCAGCTGGCGAAGAACTGTTTGACCATTTTACCCATGACGATAATACAAATATCTCTTCAGATAATAATTTATCGCAAGACGATAGTGTTACACAGCCGCCGTCTGATCCAGATTTTGGAATATCTGACGATTCATCATGGGGTGATGATTCATCGGGAGATTTTGGTGGAGATGATTCTTGGTGATTAATCTTTATTTTTTTTATCTATTGCACTTTTAGCTGATTTGATAGCGCTTCCAAGCTTTGTTTTTGCAACAACCCATGCCTGCTTACCCATGCGTGAGGCTTCTTGTGCTTTTTGTAGTTTTAAAACCTTACTGCTTCGTTGCAAAGCTTCGCGTTTTAAGTCATTAAATTTTTGTTTCATAACACCAACTGTCTCTTTTGAGACAAAGATTAGTTCTTGCAGGTCATATTTAAGAGATATCTGTATCTTATCTAAAAGTTCTTTGGTTTCTTTGGTATTGCTCTCACTGATATCTGCTATGACCTGCGTAAAGAGTACGTCTATGTGGTTTAGTTCATTTATGGTTTGATCATAATCGTCAATAATGATTGATTTTACCTCATCAGGTGTATTTAGAAGATCTTGCTTAAATTTTGTAATAGATTTTATAACACCTGTTTTCATGCCTTTTAGAGTTGAAGAAAGTAGTTCTTGCGCCTGATTTGGTGTTGCTTCTGCTATGTTGACCGTGGTTTGCAAGATAGTAGAGAGTATTTTTCTGATTCGTATGCTGTTGATTGGTCCTTCGTTGATGGTCTCATATGTAATGTCTTTTATAATCTCTTGAATTGTTTCTTCTATATCCGAATCATTTTTTTCAAGTGAAGTTATAAGCGCAGATTCAACCATTTCGCTAAGCATATCAAGAAGGTCAAGAGATTGAAATTTTATCTGATGTAGTTTTGCAAGAGTGTCTTGCGGGACATCTGATAAAACATCTTCTATGTCATTAAAAATATCATATTTTAAATGTTGCAAGGCATGCGTTGTTTTATCTACATGCCTTTGCAGATGCTCCTGTTGTGCCATAAGATCTTCTACTTCATCGTGCAGCATCTTTGTTTCTTTGTTAAGGAGCGTTGATGTTATAATGTGCAACTCGCGTGTTGTAAAGTCTTTAAGGTCTATATCCCACTCTTTTGAAATAGCCTCTATGAGTTTGGCAATTCTTTCTTTAAGTGTTTTTGCGTTTATGTTTTTATAGCTTGTTTTAACGCTTCTTTCAAACTGTTCGATATTCATAACTACTCCTTTAAAGTACGGTTTTTATATGTTTGTGTTGTTTTAACGCTTCATAGAGGTATTTTCTTTCATCTTCATTGTCGATAAGTAGCTCAAGATTCATGCTGACATATTTTCCACTTTTGCTTTGGTTGGAATGAGTCAATGAATGCGGCTTCTCTTTTACGATACTCTTGATTGCACTATGAATGTTATGTTTGTTTTCTCCTATTAACTTGTAACACCAACTGCATGGGTACTGCAATTGCAGTTTTTCTTTGCTATCGTTGATAATCTCCACTTTTTCCTCCTGATTTGCTTTGTAGCATGATATCTGTAATTATCATGGATCTATCTATCGCTTTTACCATGTCATATATCGTTAAAAGTCCGATACTAACACCTGTTAATGCCTCCATCTCTACACCCGTTTGACCCGTTAATTTTGCAGTTACATAAAGTTTAAAACCCGGTAGATCAGGTTGTTCTTTTATATCGCAGTTGATGGCGCTTAAATTTAGCGGATGGCACATCGGTATAATATCACTTGTTTTTTTTGCACCCATAATAGCGGCTATTACGGCAGTTTGTAAAACAGGACCTTTTTTACTCTTTTGTTGTACAATCACCTCATAAGCATCCAAACTCATCTTTATCTTACCGCTGGCTACTGCTACTCGTGTTGTTAGTTGCTTTTGTGAAACATCAACCATTTTAGGTCGCTTGTTTTCATCTAAATGTGTTAAATTCATTTTCTGTCTTTTTGTTCGTAATTTTTGTAAATTATACCAAAGTAAATATTAATAAATGTTGTTGTGAGGGTGAAGCAGTTGCAGTGCTTTTTTGTATTGTGATGGATTATTGATATTTAAAAAGTTATCCAAATCTTCAAAGGCAACATATTTTGTATTTGAATTTTGCAGTAGATATTGTAATTTATGTCTATTGTTTTGTAGCATCTGCTTAAAGTCTGGATATAAACTCTTATGGTATATGCCGCATAATGGATGTGTCTTATCTTTAGTTTTTGCGATTGTTGCATCCATGTTTCTTTGATCTTGATTGATAAGTGTTTGTATCTGTTTCTTGCTAATAAATGGAGTATCTACGCTTATTGCAAAAAAACGCTCTACATGTAAAAATTCAAATGCGCTGATAAAACCAATAGTGGGTGCATATATATCATTATCAATATCAAAGATATTTTGTGTTTTAAATATAGAGGGATTTTGCTGTTTGCATGAGATATAAACATGCCTAAAGATCTGTTTTAACCGTTCATATTGATACTGTAAAAGAGTCTGATTTTTTGTAAATTTTAAATAGGCTTTATCTTCTCCCATGCGTGAGCTTTTACCGCCTGTAAAAATTACGCATGGGATATCTGTCATTTTATTATTGCCTAGGGTCTGTTATATAGCCGGTAATTGCAGATATTGCCGCTACAGCAGCGTTTGCAAGATATACTTTAGAGCTTCTGCTGCCCATTCTGCCGACAAAATTTCTATTTGTTGTAGAGATAGCAACCTCTTCATCCCCGAGTATCCCCATATATCCGCCAAGGCATGCCCCGCAGGTCGGATTGCTTACCACTGCGCCGGCATCTACTAAAACATCTATGTATCCGAGTTTTGTAGCTTCGCGCAATATCTTTTGGGTTGCAGGTGTGATGATGAGACGCACATCAGGATGCACCTTTTTGCTTTTTAGTATCTCTGCCGCAGTTTTGAGATCACTTAATCTGCCGTTTGTACAGCTACCTATAAAGGACTGATCAATTTTGATTTTTAATGACTGCGCATGTGTTACGGCATGTCCGTTTGACGGTAAAAACGGATACGCGACGACAGGAGCAAGGTTTGCAACATCAATTTCAAGTATTTGTGAATATTTAGCATCTTCATCAGAATAGTAAATCTTAGATTCACGTGCAAGTTTTTTGTCTTTTAAAAATTCTTGTGTTACTTCATCAACGGCAATAATCCCACTTTTTGCACCGGCTTCAATAGCCATGTTGCACATTGAAAATCTATCATCCATGCTGAGGTATTTTAAAGTGCTGCCTGTAAATTCAAGTGTTTTATAAAGAGCTCCATCAACACCGATACGTCTTATAATTTCAAGAATGATATCTTTACCCGTTGTATATTGTCCGGGCTTGCCTGTTAAGACTACTTTTATAGACTGTGGCACTTTAAACCAGTTACCTCCGGTGATCATGGCAAACGCCAAGTCGGTTGAACCCATTCCTGTTGAAAAGGCTCCCAGGGCACCGTGAGTACATGTATGACTGTCTGCACCTATAATGATATCACCGGGTACAATAAGCCCCTTTTCCGGTAAAAGCGCATGTTCTATGCCCATATCTTTTTCATCAAAATAATTTTTTAGTTGGTATTTTTTAGCAAAATTTCGGCTTATCCGCGCTTGATTTGCGCTTGCTATGTCTTTAGCGGGTATAAAATGATCCAGCACTATGGAAAAACCATCCGGGTTTGCCAATTTTTTTGCCCCACTGTCTTGAAAAGCTTTGATTGAGATAGGCGTTGTTATATCGTTGCCTATAATCATATCTATCTTAGAGCGAATAATCTCATCCGCAAATACTTCATGACCGACATGAGCGGAAAAGATTTTTTCGGTGATAGTTTGTCCCATTAGATATCCTTGTGTATAATTATAATAGAAGTTTAATGCAATTATATCATTTTAGGAAAAGAGTTGATACAGATTTTAGGTAATTGTCCATATTGCAAAGAGGGAAGCATAGAAGCAAGAGATATCCAGGTTCAAGGAAAAGCATTAAAACTGTATGCATGTTCAAACGCTCATTGGCATTATGAGACCGATTTTGCTGAACTAACCCCTGATTCTACATGTGGATTTAGAATTTTTCAAAATCAGCTTCAAAGATGGTATAAAAAATCAATCTCGCCAAAAGAGATAAGAACTCTTCTTCGCGAAGGAGAGTTAAAGGTAAAACTATACAGTACGAAAACAAAATCTGAATATTTTAAATGGGTTGTAACTGATGAAGAGTACGGAATCTCTGTATTGTGGGAGGAAAATATAGATACATGAAAAATGCCTATTTTAGGCACTTTGTATCTATATTAAAGTATGCTTTATAGTGGTGTGACGTTTTCTGCTTGAGGACCTTTTTGACCCTCTCCTATCTCAAATGTCACTTCTTGACCTTCGTTTAATGAAACGCGACCGGGACCTTGTCTATTTACTTGACGAAAATGTACAAACAAATCACTCCCGCCATTATCTTGCTGGATAAATCCATAACCTTTTTCTTCGTTGAACCATTTTACGGTTCCATGTAGCAATTCTGCCATATTATAACACCCTTATATATAAAAATACATCTAATTAATTAGATGTAGCGAAATAGAAAAAGTCCTAGCCATTTTTAGTAGATTTGTCACAAAACATACTAAAGATGAACCTAAGCCCCATCTTTTCTCATTTATTATTATATCTTTTTATTTTGCTTAATGCAAATTTTTAATTCATTTTACTTGCTATATAATCAGCTACTTCCAGTAAACGCTGAGAATATCCATATTCATTATCATACCATGCCATGACCTTTACCATGTTGTCACCAACTACTGCAGTTGAGAGCCCATCAATGATAGATGAGTGTAAGTTTCCTAATATGTCAGATGAAACTATCTCATCTTTTGTAAATTCTAAAATACCTTTTAATTCTCCCGCAGAAGCGTCAATAAATGCTTGATTTACCTCATCGACCGTTACATTTTTGTTTAAAATCGCTACAACTTCGGTAATCGCACCGTCAGGTACGGGAACACGTAGTGCCATAGCTTCCATTTTACCCTCTAAAGCAGGTATTGTTTCAACTGTTGCAATAGCAGCACCTGTTGTTGTAGGGATGATATTTATAGCTGCAGCGCGACCTCGCCTGCGTTTTTTAGAGCGTTTATCTACCGTAACTTGCGAGGATGTATAGGCATGCGTTGTTGTAATCATCGCTTTAGTAACGCCAAAGCTATCTTCTAGTACCTTCATAACGGGAGATAGAGAGTTTGTGGTACATGATGCGTTGGAGATAATATGATGTTTATCGTTGTCATACTCTTTATGATTTACGCCTTTTACTATCGTCATATCTACATTTTTCCCAGGTGCCGATATAAGCACTTTTTTTGCACCTGCTTGAATGTGTTGCACCGCTAATGTTCCATCTGTGAAACGCCCTGTACAATCAAGAACTATATCAATACTAAGATCTTTCCATGGCAGCTCCAGCGGATTATGGCTGCTTACTATTGTAATCTCATGGCCATCAATGATAAGCTTATTTTTCTCGGTTTTGATATCAAAGTCAGCTCTTTTGTGTACAGAATCGTATTTTAAAAGATATGCCGCATCTTCAACACTTGATGTATTTGCCGCTACTATCTCACAATTTTTGGGAAGATTGTTTATGTAGTGTCTTAATACCTGATTTCCTATTCGCCCTAAACCGTTAATCGCGATTTTTTTCTTCATTTTGTTTTCCTTTTTTAAATTTAATTTTGAAATTTTTTAACTAGAATTCTTTTTCCCAGTTCAACGCCTTCTTGATTATAGGTATTTATGTTTAGCATGATACCCACAGCCGATGTCAGCAGTTCATAATACATAATAAGTTCGCCGATATTTTCCTCATTGATTTTATCTAATGTAATTATATCAACATTTACTCCCTGTTCATGCACACTTTGCATTGTTGCGTCACATTCTGCATTAATTAATTCATTAAATGTATGCCCGTTTATATAATCGCTTTTTTGGATATAGTCCAATGTGTATTTAGGTACATGCAGAGAGTTTTCAAAGTCGTCTATCTTTATAAATGTAACAGTTTTGTCACGCGGACCCTCGATGATAAGTTGCAAAAATGAGTGCTGATCAACCGCGCCGATATGACCTACGGGAGTAAGACCTGTACGCTTTGAGTCTTTATCTATCTTGCCTAGTGATTCAGCCCATAACTGAACATACCATTGTGTAAATTCTTTAAGAGTGTTACTGTATGAAAATATAACATTGATTGGGTGTTTGTCTTTGTTTTGAGCTAGATTAATGGCTTTATCGAAGATATGTTTGGTATCACCGTTTAAGAAACTCTCAAGTGTCTCCACAGCACCGTCAAGGATTTTTTTTGTATCAAATCCGGCTAAAGTAAGCGGGACTATACCGACACTGCTTAAAACAGAAAATCTGCCTCCGACATTATCTTTTAAAGTAAACGTTTTAATGTTATGTTTATCTGCAAATTTGTAAAGTGCCGAATCATGATCAGTTATGGCTATAATATTTTCATTGTTATCTATTTTAAGGTTAAAGTTATAGATAATGGCTTTAAAAATAGACATTGGCTCAACAGTTGAACCTGATTTTGAGATCAGTAAAAACTGGGTTGAGTTTTTATCTATAGCCATAAATTTTTCAGTAATATCAATAGGATCTGGATTTTCAAAAAAGATTATCTTTTTAGTATTTTTAGTTTTATGTCTTAAAAATTCATAGATAGCTTTTGTGCCAAGCGATGAGCCTCCTATGCCAATGACGGCAATCGTATTTATATGTTTAAACGCATTGCCGTAGGCTTGAACTTTATCAATTAGATCTTGCGACTCATAAGGAAGGTTATAATATCCTGATGCCCCATCGCTAATCTCCTGCTTGATTTGTTGCAGTATATCTTTGCTTGCTTGTTTGTATGATTGGTCCAAGAAATCGGCATCATATATTAAATCAAATTTAATCATAGCCTCATCCCTTATTTCCAGTAATATCTGGCACTATTTTGAAGTTTGTCTTCAATTTCAAGAAGCCTATTGTATTTTGCCAATCTTTCTCCTCTTGAGGCTGAGCCGCTTTTTAGATGACCGCCATCCATAGCAACTGCAAAATCAGCTAAAAACGTATCTGTTGTTTCGCCGGATCTGTGTGATAAAAAATATCTCCAGCCGTTGTCTCTACACATTCTGACGGCATCCACAGTCTCAGATACGGTGCCGATTTGATTTAGCTTGATAAGAGAAGAGTTGGCTGTGCACTCTTTAATGCCACGCGATATAAATTTTGTATTTGTAACAAAAATGTCATCACCTACAACTTCTATTTTGTTGCCCAATACTTTGGTAAATTTTGCAAATCCTTCCCAATCTTCTTCACCAACCGGGTCTTCCCATAAAACTATAGGATATTTGTCCACCCATTTTTTTGCAAGCTCTATCAGCTCATCGCTTGTGGTTTTGCCTGCGCCTGACCATTTGAGATCATACATACCGATTTCATCAGTTGCAAAAGAGGTAGCGGCACTGTCGATTGCTATGCCTATATCTTTGCCTGGAGTAAAACCGGCCTTCTCAATCGCTTCTATTATAATCTCTATAGCTTCTTCATTACTTTTTAGGTTTGGCGCATATCCTCCTTCATCACCGACTGATGTGGCAAGACCTTTGTCTTTTAGTATCTTTTTTAGGGCATGAAATGTTTGTGCAACATATCTTAGCCCTTCAGCAAACGTGGGAGCTCCAATTGGTACCGCCATAAACTCCTGAAAATCAACACTATTGTCCGCATGTTCTCCACCGTTTATAATGTTCATGCAAGGTACGGGAACTCTTCTGGCATCCGTTCCGCCTAAATATTGATAAAGTTCCACGTTGCTTGATTTAGCCGCTGCTTTAGCAGCAGCGATAGATACACCTAAAATAGCGTTAGCGCCTAAATTTGCTTTGTTGTGAGTGCCGTCTAATTTTATCATTGTGTTATCAATTTGTGCCTGATTTAATGCATCTAGCCCTATTATTACCGGAGCGATACGCTCGTTTACGTTTTGTACGGCTTTTAGTACACCTTTTCCAGCGTAACGATTCATGTCACCATCTCGTAATTCTACAGCCTCATACTCTCCCGTGCTTGCTCCTGAAGGTACGGAGGCAGATACTTTTGTGCCATCATTAAGAGTCATAAAAACTTTTACTGTAGGATTGCCCCTTGAGTCTAAGATCTCTAGAGCTTTAATTGATTTTATTGTACTGTCTTTCATTATTTATCCTTTTAATATTTTAACTGCATCTTCAGCAGATCTGTTTTGTACGGTAATTGCGTAAATTGCATTTGCCATTTTTACGGCTTCATCCAAACCTCTTTGATGTATGTTTCTTCCTGTTCCGTTACCTCTTGAATTGCCTACATGTATCTGAGTATAAAGCTCTTTTAAAAACTCCTCTTCATTAATCTTTCCGCCGCCTTCGCACAAAATGCCTGTTCTGCCTGCTGCTTGTGTTACGCGTTTGAGTAACTCGGCATCTAGCTTGCCGTTTGTGTATGGAACTTTGAGTTTTGCAAAATCAGCTCCGAGTGCCACGCCTACACCTGCTGCACCGGCGATTAGGTTGCCGTCATGCTCATCTTTGATGTGACTGCCTTTAGGATAAATCCAAAGAACTGCGATAAGACCGTTTTGATGTGCTTGATGGACTATTTGAGCGGCCTCACTTAACATTTGCGCTTCATATTTGCTTCCAAGATAAACAGTGTATCCCACACCTAAAATGTTAATGTTATTTTGCTGTTGAAGTTGGACAACATCATTTACGCTAAACCAACCTTTTGAGTATGGATCAGCTTCATTATACGGAACTATATTGGTACGTGAATTTAATTTAACTAAATATGGTATATCTTGATAGTCTCGCGCATAACGGTTGATTAGACCAAATTGTGCCGCAAAAACTCCTATGTTTGCTTTTGACGCTATTTCAAACAGGTGCTCGGGGTCATTATCATCTAAAGATATCCCCTCGCCAAAAAAATCTTTATTTAGATGTTCGACTTTTTGATCACCCGCAAAAAGCATTAATCTTCCACTACCACCCGTAGCGGTACTGAAATTATTTAAAAAAATCTCCTGTTTGCCAAATGGCACATCTGCCGGAATATAATTTTGCATCTCTTGCTCCTATTAATAAATTTAATCTAATGAACGTCTTATGAGAAAATTATATAATACATAAATAAATGTATCGCTAATACAGTGTATTTTATACATTATATTAGGCTTGCTCGTAGCTCCTACAATTCTCTGTCTTGCAGCCAATAGCTTATCTTTTATCTTGTATTCATTTTTTTAGCTGGGATTGGTAATAGATGTTACAAATTGAAACAATTAATTATATCGTTAAAATTTAAAGAAAATTTATTAAATAAATAAACATAATAAATAATATAAATTATACTATTAAAATTTAGCAGTATTTATACAAAAAATAAATAATCACATAATATTTAAAAATTTATAGTAAATTTATAAATCTATTAAATAAAATAAAAATATTTTAATATCTTGATAATTTAAAATATATCATGAATATAATAATAAAAAAATGATTATTGATATAGTTTAGTTTTTGTAATTTATTTTTTTATCTATAAATGATTTTTGATTATAATAATAATTTATGTTAAATCTATAATTTATTTAATAAAATACATATTATATAGAGTTTCTGTCTCCTTAAATACGGTTGATATTTAGTCTATTGGGTTTATTATACACTCTTTAGAGAATACGATATTAAAATTGAAAATTAAATATATTACTCTAATAAGGAATATTTATAAGATATAAGTATTTTAATTACAAATAATCAATTTTACAAATATAAAGCTTAGTATATATAAAATTTATATGCTAAAGTACAGAGAATAAAATAACAACTATATTGTGTTAACGATTTATAACATATAAAGTTCCATAAAAAATATTTAAATAGATATGATAGTAATAGCAGAACAATAAAGTGATTTTAAGGAGATAAAAAGAGATAAAATTTTAATAGTATATCTGCATACAAGGGTTATATCGATAAGTATTAATTAAGTTTAGAATGTAATAATACTCTTATTAAAACGCCAAAGCATATGGGTTTTTATAAATTTTATTGGGAGGTAGAACTTGAACGATATAACAACAAAGCAAGTAAGTGACTCTTTGGCCGTATCGGATGATGCATCTAAAGAGGTCTTAGATGTTCCTGTACAAAGCAGAAGAGATTTTTTTAAGAAAATCTCTCTTTTATCTGTTAGTGCAGTGGCATCGGCGACTATACTGTCACCTACGAAAGCAGCAGCGCAGGCTAATGTAAGCGAACCAAAATGGATACAACCGGAGTGGATGAGCAGACTAGGGCATAAGGTAAATTGGCATCCATACGGTTTGCCGTCACCTTATGAGCATAATATAGTAAGAAGAACAGTTCCTCTGTTTTCATCAGGTGATATGTATGCAGCAGTTGCAATGTGTCCTTTATATGATTCATCTGGTATCATAACGCCAAATGGACTGTTTTTCTGTAGAGATCATGGTGGAACACCTATTATAGATCCAAATGAATATAGATTAATGATAGATGGATTGGTTGAAAAACCGCTTCTTTTAACCCTAGATCAGATAAAAAGATACCCCGCAGAAGATAGAATACACTTTATAGAATGTCCCGCAAACGGTGCGGCAGGCTTTAGAGGACCTCAGTTTGATTCTTTACAGTTTAGTAAGGGTATGCTTAGTTGTGCCCAGTGGACAGGTGTTAAGCTTTCGGTTTTACTAGCTGATGTTGGAGTTAAGCCTGAAGCTAAGTGGATGCTAGCAGAAGGTGGTGGACCACAAACACTATCTAGAACAGTACCTATTGAGAAGGTTCTAGATGATGCCATGATTGTATGGGCTCAAAACGGTGAAGCTATTCGTCCTGAAAATGGATATCCTGCAAGATTACTACTTCCTGGCTGGGAAGGAAACTTAAATATCAAATATGTAAGAAGATTACATTTTGGTAAGCACCCTTTCCATACTCAACAAGAAACAGCAGATTATACTATGCTTACCCCAACTGGTAAAGCTATACAGTATTTTTTCCCTTTAGCAGTCAATTCGGTTATAACATCTCCATGTCCTGAGAGACCATGGACAGATTTAAAACCTGGAGATATGGTTGAAATAAGTGGAATCGCATGGAGTGGTCAAGGAACTATAACACATGTTGATATTAGCTTTGACGGAGGTAACAACTGGGTTGAAGCTCCACTTAGCGGTCTAGTGCTGCCAAAATGTTGGACACGATTTGTTTACCAGTATAAATGGGAAGGTAAGTCAATTATTTTAGCAAGTAGAGCTAGAGATGATAGTGGAGATATCCAGCCGACATTAGATACCCAGATATCCAAGATAGGCGTGCACGCAGTTTATCATAAAAATGCAATTTTTTATTGGCAAGTTCTGGCAGACGGAACTGTCACTAAAGTTCAAATGAGAAATGATGCTAAAATAGATGCTGCTATTCATAAACTGCAAAGAGGAGGCAAATAATAATGAAACCTATAAAAATTAAAAATTATTTAATCGGTCTTAGTGCAGTTGGAGCAATGCTACTTAGCGGTTGTTTATCAGCTAATGTGCTAAGTATGAATAGTTCTGCTTCTAAGTTAAAGAAAAATGTGGACGGCTCGGTTATCTATCCGCATAGAGATGGAAAATATACCTCTTATAATTATGTTACGCCTAAAAGCGGCTATAACTATGGAACAAAGCCAACTAAGTCTGAGATGAAAGCATGGAACATTCAAATTATAGCAAATAAGTTTGAAATACCAGGACATCCAGGAAGCACAAACTTACCAGTGGGTCATGGGTCAGTAGGTCAGGGTGAGACCATATATTCTAATAAGTGTGCTGTTTGTCATGGCGACTTTGGAATGGGTGGTTTAGGGTATCCTACTCTTTCAGGAGGTATAGGCACACTTAAAAATCAAATGTTAAGCGCAACAGATAGCCCTCCACAAAAAACAATAGGCAGTTATTGGGCATACGCTAGTACACTATTTTATTATGTGAGAAAATCTATGCCGTTTCCTCATTCTAAAAGCTTAACAAATGATCAGGTATATGCAGTTGTGGCATACTTGTTATCCGTAAACAATATTAGTATAAATGGTAAAAATCTCGGTTATGATTATGTACTTAACCGTAAAAGATTTTTAGAGATAAAAATGCCAAATGCAAATGGATATTATCCAAATGTGGATAAGCCGGGTGCAGCAGCACGCCTTAAAGCATTTTTATCAAACCCAAATAACTGGGGAAAAGGTAATACATGTATGCATAACTGTCTAAAAGGCAGTGGAGATAAAGTAGTTAAGATTAA
>JALVUF010000070.1 GCA_027023805.1 Helicobacteraceae bacterium | reverse complement strand
TTGGCAGAGCATTTAAAGATGAGCAAAATAAGAGGTCAATATAATTCTTTACATTTTCATGAATATGATACAGTTAGGAAAAACTTTAAAGCCTTAGGGTTAAATATTGATAAAATAAGAGGTGATACGATAATTAAGAAATAAAAAAAAATTATACTTATTTGAATATTAAAACAATATAATTAACAAATTCAATTTTGTGAAAATATCATATTATATTATACTTCTTACATCTAAACTAAAAAGGAGATAGATTATGAGAAGTTTATTAAAAGCTATTGTAGCTTTATTTGTTATTTCACAGGTTGCTTTAGCAGCGGGAAGTCCTAAATGGGAAACTCCATTTGTGCACGGTTACGGGCCGATAAAGTATTATAAAAATGCTTTAAATCAACCCAATAAAAACAAGGATTACAATATTGTTATTAGGATAACTACTCCTAAAACTAGACATGGTATAGAAGCAAAATTATTTTTAATGGCGCGAATGACAAATATGTTGCGCTCGGGTGGTGTGCCACAAAGCCACATTCATATGGTAGGTGTCATTTTTGGACCAGCTACAAAAATAGCATTAAATAATCGAGCCTATAAAAAGAGATTTCTGGTAAATAATCCAAATATAGGTGTAATGAAAGCATTAGTTAAACATGGAGCGAAATTTTTTGTTTGCGATCAAGCATTAAATGAGCATCATATGGAAAAACCTGGCCAGCTTAATAAGTATGTCTCAAGAACACTTGCCGGTTATATAGCAATACTAAATTATATGCAAAAAGGTTATCTTTTAGTTCAATAGCGCATTGTGACTAAATGCCCCTCAATATTGTTCTTTTTAGCTTTGTGGGGTTGCGGAGATAATTTGTCTCTGCAAATTATAGTGTATAACATTAGATAGCAGCGTATATCATAATCTTAGTATCCCTGAAAATCCTAGTTTCTCCTGAAACAAGCTAGGGTTTTTGGGGATACTAATCTAAAACAATCATAAGGGGAAAATATGAAAAAAAATTTAAACACTATAGCTATGTCTATGCTTTTAGCACCGGCATTATTTGCTTCATCAAATCTAAGTTCAGCTTTACACAACGGAACAACATCAGGGCAAGTTCGTTATATGCACATGCATGTACAAAATGCACCGGGCTTAAAGGATTATTTTGGTAGTGCGATAGGCGGGCATCTAAAATATCAAACAGGTTCATTTTATAATTTTCAAGCAGGTGTAGCATTTTATACTACAAATCTAATCAATGGTAATGTAAACGACCAGAGCACAGAGCCTACAGCTAACAATAGAAATTCCAGATATGTTATAAGAATGATCGATAGCACAAATCCTAATAATAAGGCCGTAAACGGAGTGGGTCAGCTTTATTTGAAATATCATCACTTAAAAACAGTGGCAACTATAGGTAGGATGATGTTAAAGACTCCACTATTAAACCCAGAAGATGGTTGGATGATACCATCGCTTTTTCAGGGTGCTTGGATTAAAAATAGATCTATACAACACTTAACTCTACAACTCGGTTATATAAATGCGGTTTGGGATAGAAATACTCCCGGGTGGAAAAGTGTAGGAGATTCTTTAGGCTATGGATATGGTAACGGTAGTGCACCTATTGCAAAGCCTCATGTAAAAGGTAATTATTATGGCAATACGTCTAGTAGTGGAATATTTGTCGTTGGTGCTAGATACATGGGATTGCACAATTTTGTATTAAAAGCTTGGGATTATTATGTTTCAAATATCTACAATATGGCATATTTTGAAGGTAAATATAAGAAAAAAATAGCTCATTCTGTTATCCTCGCAGGACTCCAGTACTTTGATCAAAGAGCAGTCGGTAACGGTGGTAATGCAAATCAAAAATTAGCATATATGAAACATGGTGAAATTAGTCATACGTTTGGCGGAGTTATAGGTGCAGGATATAAAGGCTCTTTACTTTCGTTAGCTCTACTGACGACTGGCAAACAGGGTCGTTTAATAATGCCGAGAGAATGGGCAAAGCCAGCTACATTTACGTTCCAATTCCCCGAAACTGCCGATGGTGAAGGCGGAACTAATGCATGGGTTTTAAATTATAAACAAAATTTTAAATTTATAGGACTTAAAGGCTTGCGAACTCATATAAGTTATGGACGCCATTATAATCAAGATGTTAAAAATTTTGTTCTAAATAAATACGGTTTTCCAAGTTATTCACAATTTGTTTTTAGCCTTTATTATAGCTTTGGCGGTACATTTAAAGGATTACATGCCAGATATACGTTTGCTAGAAAAAATGCGATAGCAAATACTTATCAAACACCGACAAATTCAAATTTTGTTTTTGGTAAAAATGGTCAAATTATGCAAGAAGTTGTTTTAAACTATAATTTCTAAACCTAAAACTTAGGTTTAGAAACATATTTTTTGATAATCCATCTATATCTATTTAATTAAATAAAACTATTAATAATTTTGATTTAATTAAAATTATTTTATACTGTATAATAATAAAATTTTAATAAACAAGGGGATTTCAATGAAACATGTACTACTTTATATCGCAAGTGCGATATTGCTTATAGGTTCGATTATACCGCACAATCATTTAGTGAGTGATGCATGGCTGCAGCAGCATAAAAATGATAAAAATATCGTTATTATTGATGCTAGAAGAGTTAGCGTCTTTAAAAAAGGTCATATAGCCCATGCTATAAATATTCCATTTGAAGAGTGGTTTGAAGGCAGAATCGGAAACATCACACACATGTACGATACACCGAAGCAAGTTGAAGCCTTGTTAGATAAAGCAGGTGTTACCTCTAAGAGTATTGTTGTATTTTATAGCGGCGGAATTAAAAAAAGAGATTATTGTGATGCCGTTGCAGGTTTTTGGAATACATGGCTATACGGCTTTAAAAGAAGTGTGATCTTAGATGGTGGATTTAGAAGTTGGACGGCTCATAAAGGTAAAATTACATTAAAGTCATATACGCCAAAAAGGACAGATTTTTATATAGATAAGTTTGATCACAATATACTAGCCTCTTTACCTGACGTCATCACAGCTATATATAGCCATAGAAATATTCAACTCTTAGACGCTAGGAATTCTGCTTATTTTCTAGGTCAAGATACGGATAGGTTGTTAGCTAGACACGGTAGAATCCCAACTGCAAAACTTAGTTCATCTGCTCTAGAGGTTAAAAAAATAGGTGGATATTATAAGTTTGTATCCAAAAAAATATCAAAAGCCACAATATCTAACGGCGGTTACGGAGTTAACCTTAAAAAACCAATTATTACATATTGCAATACAGGCCACAACGCCAGAGGAATGTGGTTTGTGTTAAAGTTCATCGATAATATACAAAATGTTAAAGATTACGATGGTTCAATGTTGGAGTATTCAAGAACTTTACTTACCGTTAAAAAAGGAGAGCCTATGTCCTTTTAAATATGGTATAATAAACAAGAAAGGAATGTAGTGTCATTTAAAGAGCTAGAACTGTTTTATTATTTATGTGAAGATCCGCATATCTCACAGTTATCTAAAAAAATATCTATGAGTCAGTCTGCTATCTCTTTAGCCTTAAAATCATTGGAGACTAGTTTAGGAGAGCCTCTTTTTGATAGAATTGGTAAAAAATTAATACTCAATGAGCGGGGTAGAGTATTTAAAGAGCAGACATATAAACATTTCTTATCTCTTGTGGATGCAGAACATATTTTTAAAACGGACAAAGTGGCAGGCAAGCTACGTATAGGATCAAGTAAAACGATAGGAAGCTTCGTAACCCCGCAGATAGTTTATGATTTTCTTCAGACATATAGTGACAGTAGCATAGATAAAATAATTGATAATTCTTTCAATATTATAACAAAGGTTCTAAATGGCGAGATTGATATAGGATTTATAGAGATGAGTTGTAGTGAGCCTGAGATTATAAAAGAGCCATTGGTTCAAGATGAGCTGATTATCGTAACAAGCAATAAGGCATTATCACAAGATTCTTACTATATCGATCAATTATATCAGTATAAGTGGCTTATGCGTGAAAAAGGTTCTGGCATAAGAAAGCTTTTTTTTGAAACATTCGGACCAATTTATAAGGATATGAATATTGTTATGGAGTTTGCCGAACTAGATGAAGCAAAGATACTATTGCGCAATAATCCCGATATGATATCTTGTTTGTCAAGATTTGCCGTTTCCACAGAGATGCAAGATCAGCAATTGTATCAAGTTCGGTTGAAAAATGTAAAAATGGATAGAATATTATATCTTATTTATAACAAAAATAAACATCAAAGTATCTTTTTTGAAACCTTTAAAACATATGTGCAGGAGGCATTTGGCAATTATTGGTAAGTTGCACATCGTCGTATTGATACACAATTATCAAGAGCGTTTTAAAAAAACTATAAGCAGTTTCAGTATAGATAAACTTATTGTATATTATAATTAATCCATGAAAATAAAAAGCAATCTATGGTTTGAAAATGAACAGCATGGGTATTTTGGAAAAGGTCGTATTGTTTTATTGCAATATATAGATAAATATGGGTCAATTTCAAAAGCAGCAAAAGAGATGAAGATGAGCTACAAAGCGGCTTGGGATGCCGTTAATGAGATGAATACATTAAGTGATGAGCCCATAGTTGAGCGTATAACGGGCGGTAAAGGGGGAGGAGGGACTGTTTTAACCGATAAGGGTCGGGAGTATATAAATATATATAATGAACTTGAGCGATTGCAAGCTAAATTATTTGTTATACTTGATAATAAAAGTAATTCGTTTGCTGAGCTTATTGATGCCAGAAAACATTTAACTCTTCAGACAAGTGCTAGAAATCAATATTACGGAACCGTGCAACATATCCAAAGCTCATCTGTAGAGTTTAGTGTAACGATAGATATAGGAAAAGGTCAGACAATCAACTCCATCATAACGCACACAAGTGCGAAAGCTATGAATATTGATGTGGATTCTGAGGTGTTTGCGCTCATTAAAAGTAGCTGGGTAAATCTATCTAGAACAAAACAAAAAGATAATCAATTAAATGTTTTTAAAGGTATTGTTGTTAGTATAAAAAATGACAAAAGATTTGCTGAAATTATATTGCGCTCAAATGAGGGTAACGATATAGTGTCCATAGTGTCATTAGAGCTTTTAAAATGTCTTGACTTGAAGCAAAATGATACAGCTTATGCCACTTTTTTACCCTCTGAAGTGATTTTAGCTATATAACTTTTATATTAAATAAAGAATACCTTTTGTACAATGCGTTATATAATTTAATATATAAGGATAAATATGAGTAAGATTAATACAAGCATCATATTACTTTTGATGATTAGCTTGTCTCTTGATGCGACCGTGAGGATAAAACGAGTCATTAAAGGTAATATGACGTTAGTTTATAAAGCGTCACCTCCAAAAGTGAATAACTTTTTAGATATGTTTAGTAGAGGGATAATGTATGGAAGATTTCGAACAAATTCATTCATAAATAAACCACAAGTACAAACACAAGAAAGAAGAAGTACATGGACAACGGGCATTGGTGGCAGTATCATATATAAAACGGCATATTTTAAGGGTTTTGGAGCTACTGCTGGGTTATATACATCACAAAACCCTTGGCATATTAATCAGTCGGAAGTAAAATATTTAAAAGGCGACAGAGGAACACTTAGTAGATACGATGCTGCAACTTCGGGCAATTTCAATATGACCGTACTAGCTCAAGCATACATTCAATATAAACAATTTAAAAGTGATATTAAAATAGGTCGTCAAATTTTTGAAAGTAGATTGACGGCATCTGATGATACGAAAATGATACCAAATACTTTTGAAGGTATAAGTTATATTGGAAAATACTTTTCAAAAACAACGATTAAACTAGCCTATTTTACAAGGCAAAAACTGCGCGATCATACAACATTTCATGACGTGCTGGCATATGATGATTCTAATAAGGCGGCTTACTCACAGTGGACACAAAATGATGATGCCGGTATGCCTCATGGTCTAACTACGGCAAAATTAGCACAAAAAGGTATTAAAACCAGGCTGATAATTGCACAGATAAATAACAAGTCAATTAGAAATTTAAGACTAATGTTTAACTATACATCTGTACCAAAATTAGTTAGCAGTATAACGCTTGATGCATATTATAAGATATATCTGCCTGATAGTTTTGCAGTTATTCCCGGTTTTAGATATATGCAACAATTTGATGAGGGTGCAGGCGTAATAGGAGGCGCAAATTTAAAAGATGATTCAACAGGTTACACAAATAAAGCAAGTGTAAACGGTAAACTCTACGGTGCAAGACTGGATTTAAGACGTAGTGGCTTTTTGGGACGATTAGGATATACATATATAGCAAATGAAGCAGATATTATCGCTCCCTGGAGAGGTTATCCTACAGGCGGTTTTACAAGAAATATGGCTCAATATAACTGGTATGCAAATACAGCGTCATATATGTTGCGACTTGGCTATAATTTTAAGCAAATAGGTATCAATACTTTTGCCAGATACGTTGTGCAAGATTTTGATAACAATAAACCCGGAACTCCGGCTGACCATAATGCTATAGAGTGGGATCTAACAAAAACATTTGCTTCTGTGCCAAATTTGTACTTAAAGTTAAGAATGGAATACATAAGTTATAAAAGTGGCACCCGTGATATGTTTGGCAACATTAAATCTGCACCCTCTTATGGTGATTACAGATTTGGAATCAATTATTTATTTTAGTAAAAGGGAAAAAATGAAAAAAATTATATTTATTTTAGTTTTGTTGTTTAGCGTTAACAGCTTTGCAAGAATGATTACAGTAGCAGTTGCTGCGAATGCGCAGTACGCAATGAAGGCGCTATCTCATGCGTTTACAAAAAAGACGGGCATTTATGTTCAAAGCGTCGTATCTTCATCTGGAAAATTAACGGCTATGATAAAAAGTGGCGCTCCGTTTAATCTTTTTTTATCGGCAAATATGAAATATCCAATGTATTTGTATAAACATAATTTAGCTATAACAAAACCGAAGATTTACGCAAAAGGTTCACTTGTGCTTTGGACACTTAAAAAAGTCAGTCTAAAAGATAAAATAGATACTCTAAAAAATCCGTCAATACTGACAGTTGCTATACCAAATCCCGCTAGTGCTCCTTATGGTGTGCAAGCTGTGGATGCTATGAGAAATGCCAAAATATTCACTGATGTAAAATCTAAAATTATTTATGCAGACAGTATAGCCCAGACAAATCAATATATTTATTCCAAATCCGTAGATTTAGGCATAACCGCCAAATCTGTAGTGATGTCGCCGAAAATGAAAGATAAAGGTCATTATGTGGATATAGCTCCGTCGCTATACAATTTCTTGCTACAGGGCGTAGTTGTGCTAAAATACGCCGATACTTCAAATAAATTAGCTACTATGAAATTTTATCATTTTATATTCAGCAAACAGGCCAGGAGCATATTCAAACAGTTTGGGTATATTTTGCCTAAATAAACGAGGTGATATGAACAGATTAAAATGTAGAGTAACATCAGTTTCAAACTCAGGCATGTTAACAAAGATAGATATGCTTTGTGATGATATTGCTCTTACTGCTTTTGCGATAGAGATGGATTTAGATTCTATATGTAAAGATGATGAAGTAGTCGTTTTGTTTAAAGAATCAGAGGTAAGCATAGCTAAAAGTTTTGTCGGTGAGATAAGTTTGCAAAACAGGTTTACATGCAAGATAGAAGATATTCAAAAAGGCGACCTTTTAGCGCAACTTAGATTATCGTTTTTTAATCACTATATAGATTCAATTATAAGTATGAAAGCAGTTCAAAATATGGATTTACAAGTAGGTGATAATGTTACGGCTCTTGTAAAATCTACCGAGATGATTGTAACGGATATAGATGATGAATGAAATATTTATTTCTACAATGCTGCTTACTTTTAAATTGGCTTTTGTAACAACAGTGATTTTACTTATACTGGGCACTTGTATAGCTTATTATCTCTTTGTTGCCAAATCACATGTAAAGCCGCTCATTGAAACTATTGTAAGTATGCCGCTTGTTTTGCCTCCGACTGTTCTTGGGTTTTATCTTTTGGTTGCTTTTTCTCAGGAAAATTTTTTAGGCAGATTTTTGCAGGAGTATTTTGGTTTTAGACTTACCTTTACCTTTGCCGGTTTGGTTTTTGGTTCTGTGATATTTAGTTTGCCTTTTATGGTTCATCCGATTCAAAATGGACTAGCCGCACTTCCAAAATCACTATCAGAAGCTGCCACAATACTAGGAAAATCAAAAGTCAATATTTTTTTTAAAATTTTACTTCCAAATATTAAACCCTCTCTCTTAACGGGTGTGGTTATAACATTTGCACATACTATAGGAGAATTTGGCGTTGTTTTGATGATAGGTGGAAATATTCCACAAAAAACAAGAGTTGCTTCACTTGCTGTATATGATCAGGTTGAATCTTTAAATTATCACGAGGCAAATAAATATGCATTAACGCTGTTTGTTATCTCTTTTTGTGTTTTACTGCTTGTATATATTGTAAATAAAAAATACTTTGCAAAAGGTTTTAGATGATACATATAGATATTGTAAAACCTTTAAATTTAGCATCAGGTCTGATGGATTTAGAGGTAGATATCAAGATAAACGACGGTGCTTTTGTTGCCTTTTATGGACAATCAGGTGCCGGCAAAACCACACTTCTTAGAATTTTAAGTGGATTAGAGACTCCTAAAGAGGGTAAAATAGAAGTTGACGGTGAGGTATGGTTTGATTCAAGCACTAAGATAAATAAGCCGGCTCAAAAGAGAGGTGTGGGTTTTGTATTTCAAGATTTTGCTCTGTTTCCAAATATGACGGTCAAAGAAAATCTATTGTACGCTCTTAAAAAAGGGGATACTAAAACTTATGTAGATGAAGTAATGGAAGTTGTCGGGCTAAGTGAGCTTCACGCCAGATACCCGTATCAGCTCTCCGGCGGGCAAAAACAACGCGTTGCACTTGCTCGTGCTGTTGTTTGCAAACCAAAAATACTATTGCTTGATGAACCGCTCTCAGCTCTTGATGCGCAGATGAGATCAAAATTGCAAGATAAGCTTTTAGAAGTTCATAAACTCTTTGGTATGACTACGGTGCTTGTAAGCCATGATGTGGGCGAAATTTTTAAGCTCTGCGGTGATGTTGTCTGGATAGAAAATGGACATATAAAATCCAAAGGTACTCCAAAGCAGATATTTTTTAAACATAAAACAAGTGCCGCGTTTGAGTTTATAGGGGAACTGCTTGAGATAACAAAAAATGAGATGATCTATATTTTGGTTTTACATGTAGGACATGAAGTGATAAAAACTATTGCTACAAAAGATGAAATAGTTGGTTTAAATATCGGTGATAGGGTACGCGTGATTACAAAATCATTTCACCCTATCATTGAAAAATTATAATTATAACGCTTTAAGCATAATTCGATTTAGCTTTGTTATGAACTCAGGAGTATCGTCAATCTCCAAGCCGTTAAACAGTTTTGCCTGATCAAGCAGTACATGTGCGGCATCGTTGATTAAATTCACATCAGCAGAGTCTTTCAGTTTTTTGATTAACTCATGATTTGGATTTAATTGTAAGATAGGTTTTATAGCAGGCACATCACTGTTTTGTCCCATCTGTTTCATCATTTGAGCCATCATATAAGATGGATCTTCTTTGTCTTCTTTAATTGCTACGGCAGAATCAGTTAAATCAAAAGTTATTTCCACATCTTTTATCTCGTCTGCTAGTGCATCTTTAAACTCTTTAACTAGGCCGTCACATGCTTTAGCATCTTCTTCGTGGGCTTTTTTCTCCTCTTCACTTTCTTCAAACTTAGCATCGTTTACATTTACAAATTTGTATTCTTTGTATTCTGTAACCATAGGAAAAACAATAGTGTCAATCTCTTCGTTTAATATAAGAACATCAATATCTTTTGCTTTAAATCTCTCTAGGGCAGGATTGCTTTTTAGCATATTGACTGATGATTTTACAGCAATATAGTATATCTCTTTTTTATCTTCCGGTATATTTTTTACAAACTCCGTAAGAGATATTTTATCATCTGATTTAAGTGTTGTAAATCTAAGCAAGTCTAGTATTTTTTCCCTATTGGTAAAATCAGAGTACAGACCCTCTTTTAAAACATTACCAAATTCTTTGATGAAAATATCATATTTTTCTTTATTGTTTTTTGCAAGTTTTGACAGCTCTGACAATACTTTCTTAACTGAAGCATTTTTAATTTTTGCCATCACAGCATTGCTTTGTAAAATTTCACGGCTTACATTTAGTGGCAGATCCTTAGAGTCTATAATACCTCTTAAAAATCTAAGATATGTAGGCATAAGTTCTTTATCGTCATCGGTTATGAAAACCCTGTTTATATAGAGTTTGATTCCCGGCGCGTAATCAACACGGTACATATCCATAGGAGCTTTTGACGGGATATAAAACAGAGTTGTATATTCTATAGCACCTTCGGCTTTGTTGTGCATCCAAAGTAGTGGTTCATTTGAATCATGGGCAATGCTTTTATAGAAATCTTTATACTCATCATCGCTAATTTCTGATTTTGATATGCTCCATAATGCATTTGCTTTATTTATTTGCTCATTAACTATCTCAGTTTTTTCAGGTTCAATCTCTTTACCGTCATCATCTTTTTTAGCTGGAGTAAAATGTTCTTTATTCATAAAGATTGGAAATGGAATATGATTAGAATATTTTTCAATAATGCTTGTAATTCTATATTCTTCTAAAAATTCAGTTTCATCGTCATTTAGATAAAGTTTAATGCTTGTACCGATATCATTACTTGAAATCTCTTCTAGTTCAAATTCACCATCACCGGCGCTTGTCCATTTATATGCTTTATCTTCGCCGGCTTTTTTTGTAGTAACTTCAACTTTTTTAGCTACCATAAACGCTGCGTAAAATCCAACACCGAATTGACCTATTAATTGTGAATCTTTTTTCTGATCTCCACTTAGATTTTCTAAAAAGGCTTTTGTGCCTGATTTTGCTATTGTTCCTAAATGATTAATCAAGTCTTCTTCATTCATGCCGATTCCGGTATCTTTAACCGTTAGTGTTTTTTCATCCTTGTTTACTATGATGTCTATTCGGGGATTAAATTTGATATTTTTATATTTTTCATCTGTTAAAACCAGCATATTCAGCTTATCTAAGGCATCTGACGCATTAGATACAAGTTCACGTAAAAAAATCTCTTTATTTGAATATAAAGAGTGTATCATTAAGTTTAAAATTTGATTTGCTTCTGTTTGAAATTGATGTTTTGCCATGTTTCTTCCTTTTATTTATAAGTTGAGTGGAAGTATATCAAAAAAATGTAAATATATGCAAGTATCATCAATAAACTTGAGCCTTATTGACTAAGATAAGTTTTGAAGTTCTGTTAAAACATTATTTAATTCTGTTTTGAAGTCCTGGTTTATCTGTGCATAACGCACCTCTTGGTTATTGTCAACAATTGCCTTATATTCTTTTGCTAAATCTGATAATCTTTGGGCACCAATGCTTGCTGCCACTCCTGAAATATCGAGTAAAACAGCAGAGCTTTGGCACAGGTTGTTTGATATTAAATTTTTAGATAAATACTCATCTGTATTTTTATAAGCAGCGTAAAAATCAAGCAATATCTGTTTATACAGATTTTTATCACCTAAGGATATTTGCAAACCTTTTTCTTGATTGATACTGCTTGATGCTATATCGTCTTTATTACTTTTGACGCCGATATTGTTTGCATACATATAAAATATCTTAAACATCTTATCTATTTGAAGCGGTTTTTGCAGGTATTCTTGCATGCCTGCTAGCTTCATCTTGTTAACATCATCTGTGGAGGTATCTCCGCTTAGTGCTACGACTAATATATTATTATAATCTTTGTGTTTTCTTATCTTTTGTGATGCCTCAAATCCATCCATTACGGGCATGTGCGCATCCATTAATATAATTGATATGTCTAGATGTCTGCTTAAAATATCAAAAACTTCCCGTCCGTTATCTGCCGTGTATATTTTAATCGGTGAATCTGCTAAAAGCGATGTGATAACTTTTTGATTAATGGCATTATCGTCTGCTACAATGATATTTAGGTCGTTAAAAATTGAAAAACTCTTTTTTGTAACTTCGATAGATTCATCAAACTCTCTTTTGGGCGGTATAATTGTGAACTTATTAGTCTCCGCCTGTACTTTGTCTTTGCTTTGTGCATTGCTTGTATCTGTTTCATAATTATCAGTTGACTCTGATTGTAATTCTTGTTTTCTTTGTTTTAGTATTATATACAGAAGCACTATTACTAAAATAGTTATTATTATGATAATCTCAGGAAAATACTTTAAGATTTGTTGATGAACATTTTGCATATTTACTCATTTGGTATAAGATTATATTAGCTTTTTAACATTTGTTATTATGATAGTTAAAACTATCTTAATAACTACTTTATAATCCTTCATGTATAACTGACCATAATATATCTATTTCTTTGTTTGATAAGAAAAATGATGAATTGTTTAACATTAATTCATTCATAGCTTTACTTCTTACATGTAATCTATGCGAACAAGATGGATGTGTCGGTAAAAATGCTCTTAGGTAGGCTATGTCACCTTCAATTTTATCATTACATAAAATACATATATTTTCGGTGTGTAATCGGCCTTCCAGTTTTAAAAGCTTTGTGTAAATTTCGACTATAACTCTTTTAGGGTTTTGTTTGTCGATAATTTTTGCCGCATACTCTAACAACTCAAAATAAAAACCATCTAATTCTTGCGTTTGTTTTAAATGTTTGTATAACAATGCGTTAAATTGTTGCCACATCCGTAATTTAGCATGGTTGTAAATCCAGGGAAAACCGATATGCATTACATCTTTTAATCTTGCGATAGAGCTTTGCGGTGAGATTTGAAGCTCGAAATCTATTTTAAATCCAAGATTTATAGTTCCGTGTCTTGCACCATAAAATCTATATGTGGTATGTAAGGCGTTTTTAGATAAAACTGTTACTATCAAATCTTCATCACGTACCCTGTTGATGTTGATAATATATCCCTGCATAATTTGCTTCCGTTTTACACATATTTCTTGTAATATAATTTGATATTCATATTTAAAAGTATATTTAATACAATTTTAGTTAAAATAATAGCTCCTAATCTCTACTAGGATAAATATCTTTAAAAAGAGATTAAAATTATTGATTTTATTAGTAAATATAAAAAACTATTAAACGTTTAGTCTATGTTTTTTAGTTTACGGTAAAAACGGAGTATTATACATGAATAAATATAATGACTTGCTAAGATCATATAAAGATAACTGCGGATTTGGAATAGTAGCTAATATTAAAAATTTGGCATCTAATAAAACTTTGGAATATGCTATTACCGCACTTGAGCGAATGATGCACAGGGGAGCAATTGCTGCAGATGGTAAAACCGGTGACGGCAGCGGATTGCTTATGTCTATGCCAAGAGATTTTATGTATAAAATTGCTCGAGAACAAAATGTTGAATTACCATCCCAGTACGGCGTAGCGTCTATTTTTACCAAAGAGTTATCGGCTTTAGATACGGTTGAGAAAATATGCGCAAACAATGATCTTAGAATTATTTTGACCAGAGAAGTTCCTGTTGACACAAAAGCATTGGGTGAAGAAGCTTTAAAGACGTTACCGCATATTATGCAATTGTTTATTGTGCCTGATTCAATAGTGTCTTCAAGACGTTTTGATGCATTATTATATCTTAGTAGAAAAGAAAGTGAGCATATGATGCGTGATGATAAAAATTTCTATATCGCATCTATGTCTACATCGGTGCTTTCTTATAAGGGGTTGGTTATGCCGACTCATATTAAAGAATTTTATAAAGATTTACAAGATACAGATTTTAAGATATCGTTTTCTTTGTTTCATCAGCGATTTTCTACAAATACTTTACCTCAATGGAGACTAGCACAGCCATTTAGAAACATAGCTCATAACGGTGAAATAAACTCAGTTGGAGCAAACAGAATTAATGTGCAGATTAAATCAGAACATATCAAAAGTGATGTTTTTACAGATGAGGAGATATCTAGAATTTTACCGATTTTACAGCCAGATTCTTCAGATAGTGCCAGTATTGATAATTTTTTTGAATTTCTGATTGTAAATGGAATGGACTTTTTTAAAGCTGCGCGTGCGATTATTCCGAGTGCTTGGCAAAATTCACCGCATATGGATCCTGAATTACGCGCTTTTTATGAGTATCAATCAACTGTTTTTGAAGCATGGGACGGACCTGCTGCCGTATCACTGACTGATGGACGATATATTGGCTGTGTTCTAGATAGAAACGGACTGCGACCTTCAAAATATGTTATAACCAAAGATGATGTATTTTTAATCGCTAGTGAATACGGCGTGTTAGATATAGATGAAAAAAATATTAAAGAACGCGGAAGACTTCAATCCGGTAAGATGATTGGACTTGATTTAAAATATGGTCAAATTTTAAAAGATGAACAGATTAATGATTACCTTAAAAACTCAAATACTTATATGAAGTGGTTAAACGCGCATATGATTTATCTTCAAGAGCATGCAGAAGATCAGTATAAAAAACTTGAAAAGATAACCACCGATAATTTGATTGCAAAACAGCGTTATTTCAATATTACACAAGAGGTAGTTGAACAGGTTATTGAACCGATGATGAGAGATTCAAAAGAAGCAGTAGGAGCTATGGGCGATGACACTCCATTGGCTGCTTTTAGCAATAAACAACGTTCCTTTACCGATTTTTTTAAACAAAAGTTTGCTCAAGTTACAAATCCTCCGATAGACCCGATTCGTGAAAAAGTTGTGATGAGCTTAAATACAGGCTTTGGCGAAGTGCATAATATTCTAGGAGAGGTTCCTTCACATGCACATAGATTAAAATCTGTTTCACCGATTATCACCTATGAAAAGCTTTGTGTGCTTAAATCTTTCGGAGACCCAAAATCTCCAAATTTTCAGGATTTTTATAAAAATCAAACATTCTCAACGGCTTATAAAGAGAATTTAAAACACTCTTTAGATACTTTGTTAGAAATTATCATAAAAAGTGTAAGAGAAGAGGGCGTTCGTTTGGTTATACTTGATGATGCGCTGCTAAATGAATCAAATAAAGTTATTCCTATGGCTATGGCGGTTGGTCGTTTGAATTTTGCATTGCTTGATCATAAATTAAGACATTTAGTTTCTATTGTAGCTTTAACGGCAGAGGTGATTGATTCACATAGTGCGGCGGTGCTCTTAGGTTATGGAGTGAGTGCGATTTATCCAAGATTACTGTTTGCAACTGTCGCACATGAAATGGATAAAGAAAGATGTAAAGGGATTAAGTTGCATGAGGCGTTAAAGTCAGTACATGTGGCTTTAAATAGCGGGCTTTTAAAAATTATGTCTAAGATGGGTATCTCAACGATTGCTTCATACAGAAACAGTGGCTTGTTTGATGTTATAGGATTAGGTCATGACATTACACAGGAGTGCTTTAGAAGTTCATATGTATTGATTCCAGGATTGACATATGAAGATATTGATAAAAGATTGCAGGCAAATCACAGTGAAGCGTTCAACCGTCCGGGCATAGATACTATATTTCCTCTTAAAATTGGCGGGTTTTATAAATTTTACAATAATGCGGAATATCATGATTACGCTCCACAAGTGATCCTTGCGATTCACAAAGCTGTTAAATCTAAAAGCAGTGATGATTTCAATGAGGTTAAAAAGTTGATAAATGGCAGAGGTTTGCGATTTATCCGTGACTTTTTTAATCTTAAGTCTGATAGAAAATCTATAGATATAAGTGAAGTTGAACCAAAAGAATCTATCTTTAAGAGATTTTCATCAGCTGCTATGAGTCTTGGCTCCATCTCTCCTGAAGCGCATGAAACATTAGCTGTTGCTATGAACAGTATTGGCGCACAATCAAACTCAGGCGAGGGAGGTGAAGATGCAAAACGATTTGATACTGATAGAAATTCTAAAATCAAACAAGTTGCATCAGGGCGCTTTGGTGTAACGCCTGCTTATCTTCGTTCAGCAGAAGAGATTCAGATTAAAGTTGCACAAGGTGCAAAACCCGGCGAAGGTGGACAGTTGCCGGGACATAAGGTGACACCGTTAATTGCACGCCTTAGAAATACAATTGCAGGCGTAACGCTTATATCACCGCCTCCACATCATGATATCTACTCTATCGAAGATTTGGCACAGCTGATTTTTGATCTAAAGCAGGTTAATCCAAAAGCTAGAATTGCAGTTAAGCTGGTTTCAACTGCAGGTGTTGGGACGATTGCCGCAGGTGTTGCTAAAGCATATGCCGATAAAATCATTATCTCCGGTGCAGATGGAGGTACCGGTGCTGCACCGCTTGGGTCTATTAAGTTTGCAGGAAATCCTTGGGAACTTGGTCTTAGCGAAGCGCATAATGCCCTAAAAGCAAATAATTTGCGTAGCTTGGTGGAGGTTCAAACAGATGGAGGATTAAAAACCGGGTTAGATATTATAAAAGCTGCATTGCTTGGTGCTGAGAGTTATGCCTTTGGTACCGGTGTTTTAACGCTTGTCGGTTGTAAAATGCTTAGAATTTGTCATCTAAATAAATGTTCAGTAGGTATTGCCACACAAAATGAAACTTTACGTGAAGAATTTTTTAAAGGCAAGGTCGATGAAGTAATAAGATATTTCACATTATTAGCAGAAGATGTGCGTAGTATTATGGCTGAGTTGGGTTATGCAACTTTAGATGAGCTTATAGGAAGAAGTGATTTATTGCAAATAACCGATAATGATTTTGCTAAAAAGTTTGATTTTTCATCTATTTTGCATCGTGAGGAAGGTGTCAATATTCACCAAACACTGCATAACAAACCTTTTGATAATAATCAATTTGAAAAAGATATTTTAAAAGAGGTAATGGTTGCAATTAAACAGCCAAATCATCCTGTTAAAATCAAGACCGCAATACAAAACATTAATAGAAGTTTTGGCGCTATGATTAGTGGTGAAATTGCACAGTATTATGGCGATAATGGGCTAAAAGACAACACTATTACCATAGAAATGACGGGTATTGCAGGTCAAGCATTGGGAGCATTTTTGATCAATGGCGTTTCTTTGTATTTAGACGGAGTTGCCAACGATTATATAGGTAAAGGCATGCATGGCGGTAAGATAGTTATAACCTCGCCTCAAGAGGGCGAAAATTTTAGTGCAGGCGGAAACACATGTTTATATGGTGCAAGCGGAGGTAAATTATTTATTTCCGGTAATGTTGGAGAGAGATTTGCTGTTAGAAATTCAGGTGCACTTGCAATCGTTGAAGGTACCGGGGATAATGCATGTGAATATATGACAGGCGGTACGATTGTGATTTTAGGTAAAACCGGGATTAATTTCGGTGCCGGCATGACAGGCGGTATAGCTTTTGTGTATGATAAAGAACATGGTTTTATCGAAAATATTAACAGCGAACTAATAGAAGCGCATAGAATTGATACCGATGAAGGCGATGAAGCAAGACATTTTCTAAAGCGTTTGTTAAAAGAATATGTGTCACATACCTCAAGCAAGCTTGCCAAATCTATTTTAGAAAACTTTCGTGTAGATATTCGAAATTTTTGGTTAGTTCATGCTAAAAACTTAAAGACATTACCTCTAAGAACCGATAAAGGAGATTAAGATGCAAGAGTTTGTAAATATAAAACGCAAAGATCCGGAAAAGCGCCAAGCAGTAGAACGCGTAAAAGATTTTGGAGAAATTTATAAGCGTTTGGATGAGGATGATGCAACGCCTCAGAGTGAGCGATGCATACAATGTGGAGATCCGTTTTGTTTAAATAAATGTCCACTTCATAATTATGTTCCACAATGGCTAAAAAGCATAGCGGAAAAAGATTTGAAATTTGCATTTAAATTATCAAACGAGCCTTCTCCGTTTCCAGAGATAATGGGTCGTATTTGTCCTCATGATAGGCTGTGTGAAGGAGCTTGTACTCTAAATGACGGACATGGCGCTATTACTATCGGTTCGGTGGAGACATATATTACCGAAGAGGGTTTTAGACAAGATTTAAAAGTAGAGTATCCAGGTATTACAACAGATAAAAAAGTAGCCATTATCGGTTCAGGACCGGCTGGTTTGTCATGTGCTACATTTTTATTGCGCGCAGGCATAGCCGTAACTGTTTATGAGCGAGATGATTTAGCAGGCGGTCTTATGACTTATGGTATTCCAAATTTTAAGCTTGATAAAAAAGTTATTAAAAGAAGGATAGAGCAGCTAAAAGATGCGGGTATGACACTTATTTTAAACACTGAAGTCGGTCGGGACATAGCTTTTGATAAGATAGCTGATGAGCATGATGCTATTTTTATAGGCATAGGTGCAACAGTTGCAAAAACAGCGGGTATCGTCGGAGAAAATGCACCAAATGTTTATAAAGCCATGGATTATCTTAAAAATATTCAGCGTAAAAATTTTTCGATGCCTTATGATAAAAAATTTGATTTTTTAAATAAAAATGTTGTTGTTATCGGTGGCGGTGATACGGCTATGGATTGTTTAAGAACAGCAAAGCGTGAAGGCGCAAAAAATATAACATGTTTATATAGAAGAGATTCACACAATATGCCGGGAAGTAAAAAAGAGTATGAAAATGCCGTTGAAGAGGGTATTGAATTTATATTTTTCGGGTCTCCTAAGCGGATTATTTTAAATGAAGAAGCAGAAGCTATCGCTGTTGAAGCATGTAAAACAACTCTGAGCAGTAAAGATAGCAGCGGCAGAGCCTCGATTGAGGAAGTAAAAGGCAGTGAGTTTAGAATCAATGCAGATGTTGTTATTATGTCTTTAGGATTTAATGCAGCCAATCCGTCATTTTTAGCTGCTAATGGAATCGAGACAAATAAGTGGGGTGAAATTATTATTAATAATAATACGCACGAGACAACGACACCCGGCGTATATGCAGGTGGAGACTGTTTTCGTGGAGCAGATTTAGTTGTAACAGCAGCTTATGATGGTCGTGAAGCGGCTAAAAGTATTATAAAATCATTATTACATTAATTAAAAGTTATGCCCCATTAGGTTAAACTTTTATTTTATTAATCTGTTAAAGATACTATTTTTATATATTTAAGGGTTTTAACAATATGTCTATGTTGCGTACAAACTACTGATTTATTAAAATAATGGTACTATAACGAAATATATAATAATTTGTATAAATTACTCAAGAGGAGTCATATTGAACCTGTTTAACATTTTTAACTCCAGTTCTAAAAAGCAACAAGCCACAAAACAAGAAGCTCCAGCTCATTGGATTAAGTGTGATTCTTGTCAATCATTGATGTATTATAAAGAGATGGAGAAACAAAATTATGTATGTCCAAAATGTGGTTTTCATTTGCGTATAGATTTAGAAGCCCGCATAAAACTATTGGTAGATAAGGATACTTTTGTAGAGTATGATGCTAACTTGATACCTGTTGATCCATTGAAATTTGTAGATAAAAAAAGCTATGTTAAGAGAATTGAGGATGGTTATAAAAAAACTTCGCGCCGCTCTTCTGCTGTTAGTGGAGAATGTAAGATTTTTGATCAAAAAGCAGAGATTGTATTTTTTGATTTTTCTTTTATGGGTGGATCTCTTGGTTCTGTTGAGGGTGAAAAAATAGTACGTGCAGTAAATAGGGCTACTAAGAGCAGAGTTGGTCTCGTTATTGTCAATACCAGTGGCGGTGCACGTATGCAAGAGTCAACCTATGCCCTGATGCAGATGAGTAAAACATCTGCTGCACTAGCAAAATTAGCAGAAGATGGTTTACCTTATATATCTGTTTTAACAGATCCTACTATGGGAGGCGTAAGCGCTTCTTTCGCTATGCTTGGAGATATTATCATGGCTGAGCCCGGTGCCTTGATAGGTTTTGCAGGACAGAGAGTAATTAAACAGACAATAGGGACCGACTTGCCTGAAGGTTTTCAAAAAGCTGAATTTTTGCTCGAAAAAGGTTCTATAGATATGGTTGTCAACAGAAATGATTTAAAGCGTACAATAGCAGATTTGCTGGAAATATTAGTAAAACATTAAATGCAGATTTATGCACTTTGTGATCAGTCATTGCTAGATAAAGAACATCTTAGCATACAGATGTATCTAAATAAAATAGCCAAGTATAATATTAAAATTCTACAATATAGAGCCAAGAACTCTTCAAAAGATGAGATTAAACAACAGTTGACCGCTTTACGAAATGCTTATAATGGATGTTTAATTATCAATGATTATATTGATTTGGTGTATCTATGTGATGGTGTACATGTCGGACAAGATGATTTAAAATCGATAGACAGAGATATCACATGCGCAGCAGTTAAGTTGCGCAATATGATTGGAAACAATAAAATTATCGGTATCTCAACACACAATAAAGATGAAGTAATGCAGTCTAATGAGCTAGATATAGAGTATATAGGGCTAGGCGCATACAGGCAAACTTCTACAAAATCAGTTAGCAGCATATTGGGTCAAGAATTAGATGATATTGCTTCCTTGTCAACTCATAAAGTAGCCGCTATTGGTGGTGTTACGCTAGATGATACTTTTGAATTTGTTACATATAACGCAATAGGTAGTGGGTTATTATGAATATAACTATTTTTTCAATAGCAAAGAAAAATAGATCAGATTATGATCTTGTTTATAAAGAGTTGCAAAAAATGATATCACGTTTCACAGACATTCAGATGAAAGATATATTTTCAAAAGAGATAACTGCTGCGCAAAATATCGGCAAATTAGCTTCAAAAAAAGCTTACTCACAATCTTTTATGCCATATATAGATAAAAGTTATAATATTGCACTGCATCCTAAGGGAAGATTTGTAGATAGTTATGGATTTAGTAAGCTAATTGATGGTAAAATGTCAATCAACTTTTTTATCGGCGGCGCCTATGGGCTTGAAGATAGATTTTTAGATAAATGTGACAATGTTATAAGTCTAGGTAAAATTACCATGAGCCACAAGGTGGCCAAAGTTGTTTTATTGGAACAGATATATCGCAGTTTTTCTATTCTATCGGGACATCCATATCATAAGTAATTTATATTAAAGGAATATTTGTTGAGACAAAGTGAATTAGATTATTTTAAAAAGATGCTTGAAGCAAGAAAATTACAGATTTTAAAAAATCTTGAGAATGTGAGAATGTCTATTGATGAGAATACGCAAGTAGATTTAAATGATGAAGCAGATTATGCATCTAGAGATAGTAATAATATGATTGAAGTGGCCATTGGAGAGAAACAAAATAATGAATTAAGAGAAATTGAGATATCATTAGCTAAAATGGCTAATCATACATATGGAATGTGTGAAATGTGTGAGGATCCAATTTCTATCTCCAGGCTTAAAGTCAAGCCACATGCTACATATTGCATAGATTGCCGGGAGATAATTGAGAAAAACAGATAATTTTAAGGAGTTCCTATGTATTTTAAACGTTATAGTTTTGCTGTACTTATTTTTACCGTAATTGTTAGTTGGTATATATATGCGTTTATTACTTCAAGTAGTCTAGCACCAACATTATACACTTTGAAGTTGCCATTACTTCCCGTAGCAGCTTGGATCGCAATACTCATAGGTATTGTATATCTTTTTAGCATACTGCATTTTAGTTCCGCATCTTTAATTAGTAGTTTTAGATTAAGAAAATTTAGTAAAGATCACGATAAGTTATTGATTGCTTTGAGTAATGCATATTTGCAAAATAGTACCCCGCAAAACTATCAGACCGATAGGTATAAACTTCTTGGCACGTTAGTGCAAAATAGTTCTATGTACTTTAACGGCGAGGTATCCGATATTGATCATGGAGGGCTTAATCAAATCTTACAGATTATACATAATATTAAAAATGGTGAGGTTGTAGAACTTAAAAAATATAATTTGGATCCAACCAATCCATTTGTAATAGCCAATAACCTTAACAGGTATAAAGCACATCAATTATCACCTGAGGATATACTCAAAAAGCAAGATGCTTACGATCATGCATTGGTCATTACGGCATATAATGATTTAGTAAAAACAGCATCTTTTGATACTATTTTAAAACATAAAGAAATCATGAATAAAGATGCTTTATTTATTATTTTAGATCGTTTAAATCTCGAAGAAAACGGTTTAGAATTATCAAATGATCAGCTAAAAGAGCTTATTAATTTAGTTGATGCAGATGAGCAGACATATATTGAGATGTCTAAATTATTATCAACAAAATTGTCACCGGAAAGTAGAATAAAACTGTTTGAAACTCTTAGTGAAACCCATGAAAAGGCAATGAATGCGTATTTATTTACACTTTTTGATTTGGAGATGTTAAGCGCTGCTGATGAGATACTAAACAATACCCAACCTGATGAATATGTATCATTCAAAGCATATAGCTCACTTAAAAAATGTAATCAAAATTATGATATCTCCTTATTTGTATAATAGCATATTATGCAAAAATTAGCTTTTGATCAACCTATTTATGTTCTAGCTCCGCTTGCAGGTTTTACTGACCTGCCTTTTAGAAGCGTTGTTAAACATTTTGGTGCTGATTTAACAGTTAGTGAAATGATTAGCTCAAACGCATTGGCGCATTCATCTAAAAAAACAAAACAGATGCTTATAAAAAGTAACAATGAAGACCCATATTCTGTACAAATTGCAGGTGCTAGCACAGAAGTAATTAAAGAAGCGGTATCTGTTTTAAACGAAATAGACGGTATAGATATTATTGATCTAAATTGTGGCTGCCCCGTTCCAAAAGTTGTCGGGCATGGCAGTGGCAGTTCATTGCTGTTAAATCTTCCCCTAATGTCAGATATTATTAAAACTATTAAAAATACTTCAAATAAATCCATGACAAGCGTTAAAATGAGGCTTGGTTTTGAAGAGAAAAATCATATAGAAATTGCTAAAACCATTGAGGATAGCGGAGCTGATTTTATAGCTGTTCATGGGAGAACAAGAGCAGATAAATTTAAGGCAGAAGTTGATTATTGTGCCATTAAAGAGATTAAAAAGGCCGTTGGCATTCCTGTTATAGCAAATGGTGATATAGATTCATTTGAAAAAGCAAACCGTGTGCTAGATTATACTGAAGCTGACGGAGTTATGATAGGGCGTGGGGCGGTGGGATCTCCATGGATATTCCATCAGCTCAAATCCGGTTCTAAAGATATAGATAACAGTATAAAACACCGTATTATATTAGAACATTTTGATAACATGATTGAGTTTTATGGAGAGCATGGTGTTAATTTGTTTAGAAAACATACTCATGTATATTCTAAGGGCTACAGTGGCGCATCGGCACTTAGAGACAAAGTAAATAAGATTACCGATATAGCTGAGTACAGAGATGTTCTTGATAACTTTTTTAAATAATTTAAATGCAGTCACGGAGTATGCAGATGCTTGAGGTTAACGACTCAATTGTTAATTTGAATAAGCAAGAGATAGCCGATAATCTCTTATATTATAATTATAATATCAAACATTTGCTGTCACTTATTAAAATGAAAATTTCAGAAGATGATATAAAGTATGTAAGCGCATATAGATCTTTTGAAGGTGAGGTATTTGAGAATTTTATGTATGAAAAATTATTGGTTTATGCTAAAAATAATAAATATATAGAAAAGTTTATTTTAAAAGGACCCCATCAAAATAGAAAATATAATCATAACAATACATTATCTATCAGTGAACAATCGCAGATAGTCTATAGAACAAAAACACGAGAAATTAGTGAGTTTGATGCTATGATGTTTACAAAAAATGATCTTTATTTTGTAGAAATTACTCTAGTTAAATCTGTAGCAAAATTAAAAAAGAGACTCCGGAAAAAACAAGCTTTGCTAGAGATAATTTTTCCAAATTATAATATTAAAGCTTTAATTATATTAAATGAAGGCGTAGTGGGAGTAAAGCAGCTTCCAAAATATTGCACAGTGTGGATAACAAAACCATTTTCAGCTAAAGATGTTCTAGAGTATTTAAGGAGTAAACAAAAAGCTTTAAAAAAACCAAAACAGATTTTTACAAATAAAAAATTTATAGAAGCCTGTGAATTACGGATATTTCCATTTAAATATTATAATGTCTTATCTTGGATCACCAGTTCTTTAAGATTAAAAAATCAAGATGTTATAGATGTGGATTTTCTAGTTAGTCCTATTGTTCAGCGTTATCATAATCTTTATAGTAAATTTTATATCGGTTATATGAGCGGTAAAGAATTTTGCAGTATATATGATTATGATATTGACGACAAACAAGATGTTGTTGTTGCCATAGAAAAGAAGCATACGGGAGTGATGGTTTTAACATACTATATTCAATATAGTAGAAAAAAATTACAATATCTCTTTTTTGATAAAAATGACGTAATGCAAGTTGAAAAAAAGGATCCATACGGAATTACTACTACTGAAGTATATCATATTGCCAGAATGATGGATAAGAGATATGTATTGACAGTAGGTGAGATTCAAAGGGTACAGTCGATGTTATCATCAATTATATTGGCAACTTAAAGGAGAAAAATGTTAAATCAAGAAGCAAAGGTAAAGATTTTTAAAGCTTTAGGAAATGAGACCAGATTTAGTATCTTTAAAAATATATTCACAGGAGGTTATGCCTGTTCAATTGATAATACTAAGCAAGATATTATCGCACAAGCAACATGTGTGACAACGATAGCCGAGCATTTTGATTTTGCATTACCGACAATATCAAGACACCTAAAAGAATTAAAAGATGCCGATATTATTACTATGACAAAAAAGGGAAATAAGATATATATAGAACCAAATATTGATGTCGTAAAAGAGCTATCATCTTGTTTTACGCTAATGGTAGATAATTATGAAAAAAACAGGTAGCCGTAATGCCATGAAACTTATCTGTTATGCATCAAGCTAAAATATTAATTTATTCTAGTTTGATACTAGAATTAAAATGTAAGCACCTGCTGACTTTGACTGACCCATTCTGATAATTTTTGCATGGTAGAAGATATGTTATCATCAAAATAAGGTTCATTTTTATATATACCACAACGTGCATTACAAGTTCCACACACCTGTAAATTAATACCGTCTTTAAGCATATCTTTTAACATATTTACCAAATTATACTCATAGTTATCCGGTTTTTTTGTTATGTCTCTAGCTAAATCAACTGCATCATTCATAAGAAATATGTTTACCTTTTCACCGTTTTTATGTAAGGTCTTAGCTAATCTAAGCGCATTCCATGATACATCTGTTCCGTCATATGGCTGATGGTTAAGTATGATTGTGATCATTATGGTTATCCTTTAGTTTGTGTATTGCTAAATATATAATTAGTAATTTAGCTAAATAGAATAGTATTATATATATTTTTCTAACATAAGTCAAGAAAAAATAAATTTTTACATTTTTTTAACAAAATAATGGCTACAATTACACAATATATAATACCTTTTTGATACGCAAGGGATATCCATGAAGATTCGTAAACGCGCTTTAACATTTGAAGATGTGCTTTTGGTTCCACAATACTCTGAGGTTTTACCAAACTCCGTAAACCTGAATACAAAACTAACAAGAAATATTTCGTTAAATATTCCGGTTGTCTCTGCGGCTATGGATACTGTTACAGAACACAAAGCAGCAATTGCCATGGCCAGATTGGGAGGTATAGGCATTATTCATAAAAACATGGATATCAAAACTCAGTGTGCACAGATTAAAAAAGTGAAAAAAAGTGAAAGCGGTATTATAATTGATCCTATTTATGTATATCCGGATGCTACGCTAGCTGATGCTGAGGCCTTGATGAAAGAGTATAAGATTTCCGGTGTCCCTGTTATTGATGAGCATAACAAGCTGCTTGGTATTTTAACTAACAGAGATATGCGTTTTGAAAAAGATATGACAAAGCGAGCAGATTTGGTTATGACTAAAATGCCTTTAATAACAGCAGACAGCGGGATATCACTAGATGCAGCCGCTGATATTATGCATAAAAATAAAATAGAAAAACTTCCAATTATAGATAATGACGGCTTCTTGAAGGGATTAGTGACTATTAAAGATATTAAAAAACGAATTGAGTATCCAAATTCAAATAAAGATGATTTTGGTCGTTTAAGGGTAGGTGGTGCGATAGGAGTCGGACAGATAGACAGAGCTAGGGCTTTAGTTGATGCCGGAGTCGATGTTTTAGTTCTTGATTCCGCACATGGTCATTCCAAAGGTATCATTGATACCGTTAGAGCTATTAAAGATAGTTTAAGTGTTGATTTGATTGCAGGCAATGTTGCGACGGCAGAAGCAACTAAAGTTTTGATCGAGGCTGGTGTTGATGGAGTTAAAGTCGGTATTGGGCCAGGATCTATTTGTACAACCCGTATAGTAGCGGGTGTAGGAGTACCTCAAATTTCTGCAATAGATGAGTGTGCGGCCGTGAGTCGTAAATATGGTGTTCCTATTATTGCAGATGGAGGCATTAAGTATTCAGGCGATATAGCAAAAGCTTTAGCTGTTGGAGCTAGTTGCGTAATGGCCGGTTCACTTTTGGCGGGGACAGAAGAGAGTCCGGGCGATACGATTATGTTTCAGGGGCGTCAATATAAATCGTACAGGGGAATGGGTAGTATCGGTGCTATGAAAAAAGGCTCAACTGATAGATATTTTCAAGATGGTACGGCATCTGATAAGTTGGTACCGGAGGGCATTGAAGGACGTGTGCCCTTTAGAGGAAGTATTGCAGGTATTATTCATCAGATGATGGGAGGATTACGTTCATCTATGGGCTATTGCGGCAGTGCAAATATTGAAGCATTTTGGGATAAGGCAGAGTTTGTAGAAATTACAAGTGCAGGCTTAAAAGAGAGCCATGTTCATGATGTTATCATTACCGAAGAAGCTCCAAACTATCATATGTGATTGTCTGACTTTTTATGCCGCAAGATAATTTACATGTAAGATATGCCGGTTTTTGGGTGCGTTTTGTAGCTTCAATGATTGATACGGTTGTTGTAGGTTTACCGTTAGTTTATTTGATATATATTATCAGTAATGGAAATTATATGAACATAGCGTCACTATTAGACGCTTTTAAAACTGCCCAAGCAGGCAATGTTAATATGACAATGTATTATCTTAACCAAAATGGTCATAATTCATTATTTTGGGAAGTCGTTACGGAGACACTGTTAGCTTTTGTTGTAACTGTGTTTTGGAAAAATTTTAGAGGCGCAACACCCGGTAAGAAAATTATGAAAATTAAAATTGTTGATGCTAAAACATTACAACCTATTAGCACATCACAGGCATTGGTTAGATTCATAGGTTATATCATCTCGACTCTGCCTTTGTGTTTTGGATTTGTTATGATAGCCTTTAGAGATGATAAGCGCGGCATACATGATTTATTGGCCAAAACATGTGTAATATATGATAAATAATGCCAATAAGTGCCTGAGCATAAGAAATGTCATATTCAACAATACTTAAAAGGTTTAGATTCAAGGCAAACTTTGTTTAGCGATAATATTAAGTATTTTGGTATAACAAACACAAGAAACGACTAATTTACCCTAGCGGGAAAATTATTGGTCACGATGGTTGTTACTCTAGCTGTTATTAAAAATTTACTTTATCAAACTCATGGAATTTTTTAGATAATATAACAACATGAAACATAATGATTTAGATTTAAAAAATTGGAAAGAGCTAGATATAAATACGGATTCTCTTTGGATGATAAACGAAAGAGATAAAAGTGGTAAGCATAAAAATATTTATGATAGTAATTTCATACCTCAAATTTCAAACTAATTAATCAGAAGATATACAAAAGAAAACGAAACAATATTATAACCATTCATGGGAAGTGGCACATCACTTTTTGAATGTGAAAAATTAAATCGTAAATATATTGGATTTGATATAAATCCAGAAATGTTAGACTATGTAAATAGTAGCATGAATGATGGAAAATATAAAGATAACTTTTATATTAATCATTAATTCATTAGATGAATTACAAGTTGATGAAAATATCGAAAATGCTAATAAAAAGGCTTAATTAAAACACATGAGTGCTTATACCAAACCCAACCCAACTAAAGAGTAGGAGTACCTAATGTCCCTAGAAAAACAAACTACTAATGCAACATTCTTAGGCGTAATCATCAAAAAAATTTCTAAGATCTCTGAATGTACCTATTTATAGGGATTTGTTTGATGTTGGTGGTGGGAAGATTTGTTATATATTTATTTCATTTTTTATAATATCTGCGAGATTGCAGCATTGCTCAATTTTATTTGTGTAACTAAGATTTTCATTTAGCAGTATTTTAACAAAAGCGGATCCAACGATAACACCATCGGTATTTTTAGATTTTTCCTTTGCTGTTGTTTCGTTTACTCCAAATCCTACATATACAGGTGTGGATGTATGAGTTCGAATTGATGAGATAAAAGGTGTTAAATCCTCGCTTGCAGAAGTTCCCGTAATACCGGCATAAGCTACCATATATATAAATTTCTGCGCATTTTTGGTTATCTTTTTGATACGTTCATCAGAATCGGTAGGTGCAACAAAAGAGATATTTGCTATAGAATGTTTTTGAAATATCGTCTCATATACCAGTGCTTCTTCAAAAGGCAGATCCGGTATAATTAAACCGCTTACATGCAGGTTTTGCATTACTTTTGTCAGTTTATCTATTTTGTATTGATAAAACGGATTAAAATATCCCATCCACAAAGTGTCAATTTCCTGTGATATTTCGCGTGAGATATCTAAAAGATCTTGAAATTTAAATCCACTTTGCAGCGACAAATGATTGGCTTCTTCTATAACGGGACCGTCTGCTACAGGATCTGAAAATGGAACACCTAGTTCCAGGCTGTCAACTCCGTGCTGTGCTAATGAAAGGGCTAAATCAATACTAAAAGATTTCTCCGGATAGCAAGAAGTTATGTATGCTACTAATTTTTTCAATGTTTATCCGTTGTCTGGTAGTTTTAATAGGGAGAAATCTATTTTGCTAAGCTTTTTGTCCAGTTGCAAATCATCGTGCCACACAAGAAGCATATCATGGATTTTAAATAACCATGTGATAACTTCTTCGCTTGCCATCCCCGGGTAGCTGCGCAATGTATCTAAATAATTTTCTACAAAAGACGTTAACCGGCTTATGGGTTCAATTTTCAAAAAACTTGATGCAGATTTTAGATTATGAAAAATCCGAAACAGCTCATTGAGATTTTCGTGATAATTATCTTCTTTATCCAACTTTGCAATTAAAGGCTCTAACAATTCGAGCATAATGCCATAATGGTCCAAAAATTCATCTACAATCTCAAAATCAAAGTTGTTTTCTAGATTTTGTCTTGCACCCATAGTGAATATTCTCCTATTTAATGTGCATTATATCATTTTTTGGCTAAAATCCATGTTAAGATTAGTTATGAAAAGAAAACATAAATGACAAAAAAAATGACGATTACTAAAATTTTAAACTCTAAAGGCGAACGTCCTCTTGTTATGTTGACTGCATATGACGCTTTATTTGCAAAATTGTTTGAACAGAGTGTTGATATTTTATTGGTAGGTGATAGTCTAAACATGAGTTTTGCGGGTCAAGGGGATACGCTAAGTGCGACTCTAAATCAGATGATCTATCACGCAAATGCCGTTTGTAAAGGAGCTCCTTCTAGTTTTGTTATATGCGATATGCCTTTTGGAACTTACAATTCAAAAAAACAAGCGCTACAAAATGCAACTAAAATTTTTCAAAACACAAAGGTGGATGCCGTTAAGCTTGAGGGTGATGCTTCAAAAGCAGGTATAGTTAAGCATTTGACTAGTCACGGTATTGCGGTATGCGGACATATAGGTCTGCTACCTCAATCAGTTAGAAGTGAAGGCGGATATAAAGTTAAAGGCAGGGATGAAAAAAGTGCGCTTTCTTTAATGGAAGATGCTAGAGAATTGCAAAATGCAGGAGCTTTTTGTATAGTTATAGAAGGCGTTAAAGCAGATGTGGCCACTAAAGTAGCTCAAGATATTGATATTCCGGTAGTAGGTATAGGTGCCGGACGCGGTGTTGACGGTCAAGTGTTGGTTTATTCGGATATGCTTGGTCTGTTTGAGGAGTTTACGCCAAAATTTGTGAAAAAATATCTAAACGGCGCAGAGTTAATAAAAGATGCCGTCAGGCAGTATGCCGATGAAGTTGCCTCAGGAATATTCCCAAGCCAAGAATATTCGTATTAAAGGGTCGATATGGAGCGTTTAGTAGAGATCGAGAAATTTACGGCAGAAGAGAGTGGTGAAATTACCTTACGACCTGATGTTTGGAGTCAATATGTCGGTCAAGAGCAGATCAAAAAAAATCTTTCTGTGTTTATACAAGCCAGTAAGCAACGTGAAGAAGCGCTTGATCATATGCTTTTTTTCGGACCGCCCGGCCTTGGTAAGACAACATTGGCTTTTATTGTAGCAAATGAAATGAATGCAAACATAAAAGTCACGGCAGCGCCAATGATTGAAAAGGGTGGTGATTTAGCGGCAATTTTGACAAATCTGCAGGAGGGCGATATTTTATTTATAGATGAAATTCATCGTCTCTCTCCTGCTGTTGAAGAGATTTTGTATTCATCTATGGAAGATTTTCGAATAGATATCATCATAGGAAGCGGTCCTGCTGCTCAAACCGTTAAAATTGATCTACATCGTTTTACTCTCATAGGAGCGACAACAAGAGCGGGTATGCTTTCAAATCCTCTTCGTGACAGATTTGGCATGAATTTTAGAATGAATTTCTACTCACCTGATGAACTTTCTTTGATTGTTATGCAAGCATCTAAAAAACTTGAAAAGATTATAGATAAAGATGCAGCCTTAGAGATTGCAAAACGTAGTCGCGGAACGCCCAGAATCGCTCTTAGGCTGTTAAAGCGTGTGAGAGATTTTGCAGAGGTTGGAGGTGATAGTGTTATAAAGCGCGGGCTAACATTGTATGCTCTTGAAGAGCTTGGTATAAATTCATATGGGTTTGATGAGATGGATATACGGTTATTGGAACTGCTTGTCATGGCCAAAGGTCGTCCTATGGGGCTTAGTTCCATAGCGGCATCTTTAAGTGAAGATGAAGGAACTATCGAAGATGTTTTAGAGCCTTATCTTATAGCTAACGGTTATATCCAAAGAACTGCCAAAGGAAGACTGCCGACACAAAAAACTTTTGAGGTTTTAAAAGTTGAAAATCCACAACAAGGCTTATTTGAATGAAGCCCCAATACTTTTTATTACTTCTTTTTGCTTCATCAATGTATTGGATGTATCTGCTGTATAAGCCGTTTTTGCTAACTTTTTTAATTGCGGCTCTTTTAGCTATATCAACTGCTAAAGTACAGGCATATTTTACGATTCTTACAAAATCACGATTGCTTGGAGCAATAATCAATACTTTTTTGCTTGCAGTGCTGTTTTTTGTTCCTTTGGGATATTTTTTAACTAATCTAACACTTGAACTTAATCATTTGGATCCGACGATTATTTCTAAAACTATTCACACTGCTAAAGCTTTTTTAATTCAGCCACCTCAATATCTTACTTTTATAAAGCCGTATGTTGGAGATATTGTAAGTCATATTCAGTTGAACAACATGGCATCCAGAGCACTTTCGTTAGCAGGAGCGGTGGGTGTGTATAGTGCCGGCTTTTTAAAAAATACTTTTTTAATTATTATTTTTTATTTTTTTGCTCAGTATTATGGTGAGGCTATTGTAAAGTTTACGAAAAAAATAATTAAATTTTCTGATAACGAAAGCGGTCTGATAATATATGAACTCTCTTCCGTGATGAGTACGGTTTTTTATTCTATCTTAGCAACTGCTATTTTAGAGGGAGCGCTTTTTGGGATAGCTGTAACATATCTTGGATATAACGGGCTTTTGTATGGCATAATGTATGGCTTCACCTCTTTAATACCTGTTGTCGGCGGTGTGGTTATGTGGCTTCCTTTTGCTTTTTATGAACTGAGTCTGGGACATATGAATGAAGCTATTTTTATATCTGTTTATTCAATCATTGTTATATCCATAATAGCCGATACATTTATAAAACCTATAATAATTAAAGAGATAAATACTAGACTAATAAAATCAAACGTAGAGCTAAACGAATTGATAATCTTTTTTGCTATTATTGCAGGATTGGCTTCATTTGGTTTTTGGGGCATGATCTTAGGACCGGCAATTACATCTTTTTTTCTGGCACTGATCAAGCTTATCGAAGTTAAATCAAATAGTATTATAGAATAAGGAGTATCTATTTATAGATTTGCGGATAATCATTTTTCCATCTTCTATGTATCCAAAACCACGGTTTTGGGTTTTTAAATATCTCTTTTGTAAGCCAGGACGCTTGTAGTTGTGTAGAGATCAAAATATCATGATTCATATCTTCTGTTTTTGGTACTATGAGCTCATCATAAGCTTCGATTACATAACTCTCATCTGTTTGATTTGTTTTATGTATTAGTATCGGGATGAGTGCCGCATCAAATTTTCTGGCAAGATATCCTGTGATTTTTGTCTGAAGAGTTGGATGATTTAAAAAATTAACTTTAAGTCCGTCCTTTTTATTGACATTGATATCCATTAAAAATGCCACTGACTGTTTATTTTTAAGGCGTTTAATCAAGCTTTTTGCAGCGCCGTGTTTTTCGACATAATCTATATTCCACTTTGACCTTGCACTTAAAATATAGTTATTGAAATATCTATTTTTCATACTCTTATAAACAACGGTTAAAGGTACGATTTGCGCACTTAACATCTGCGCACCCAATTCCCAAGCCCCATAATGCGCTGTTATAAAAATAATAGGTCTGTTTTGCTCTTTGGCCTTTTTTACTACACCAATATTTTTAAAGGTTATATTTTTGGCAATATCATCAACTGATTCGTAATGCCCTTGTATTGTATGTAAAAAATTCACAGCAAGAGTTTGATATGAACTTTTAGTTATATCTTCTATAAGCTCTTTGCTTATATCCTCTCCATATACAAATTTAAGGTTTTGAGATGCCACTTTTGTATATCTTTTGCTAAGAGTATATGCAAGATTTGCAATCCCTATAAAAAATTTCTTCCTTGCGGTTTTTGGAAATAACATAATTATCTTTTCAAAAACTAAAAAACTATAAAAGCTCAGCATTTTAAAATCTCCATGGCTTGATTGATGATTGTTTGAGGTGAAATACTGTCGATAGATGTATCGTTTTTATTAATACGCGAAATATCTACCTTTGTATTAGAGCATACTGCCAGATTAATATCTGTTTCATACATCATTCTTTCGTTTGTCGGCCCAAATATTACAATGGAGGGTTTGTTATACGCCCAGGCAAGATGAGTTGGTCCCGTGTCGTTTCCTATGGTTAAAGATGAATGACATATAAGTGCTGATAGTTCGTTTAGATTTAGTTTAGGTGTTATCGTGGCATTTTTGCAATGAGCTTCAATAAAACCGGCGTCTTTTTTTTCACTATTTGTACCCCATGTTAGATATATTTTACATGAAAAAGCTTTACAGACTTCAACTAGTTTTTCTTTTGGATAGATTTTATTTTTGTAAGATGCACCCGTAACTACAACTATATATTGTTGCGGAGCAAAGTCAGGTTTAGTGTATATCTGAAGCAACGGGTCTTTGTTATCTATCATCTCTTTTGTTACATGTAAGTTTAACGCATCATTTATAAGCGTTATATTCCTTTTAATGATGTTTTGTGTATATGCAATACTTGAATGTGTTTGATAAAAAATAGATGCTATAGCTTCGCGCGCGCTGTATCTGCTGTATCCGTGTATGTTTTTATCTATAATTCTTGCTATAATTGATGATTTTAAAAGTCCCTGCATATCTATAATCAGATCGTAAGTCGGCAACTTCTTTAGTTTTGATATCAATTTTATAAAAAGTTTCAGACTTTTTTGTTTTTTTATCTGCTTTAGATTAACGGTATATACTTGATTTATTAGCGGATGAGTCTCAAGCAAAGGCGCAAACGAGTCTTCACAAATCCAATCTATCTTAGTATCGGGATATGTCTGTTTAATAAACTGCAGTACAACAGTAGCGTTTATGATATCTCCAAGTGCCGATAATCTGATAACGGCTATATGTTTATAGGAATGTTTCATTGATGTAATTATACCAATCCTAGCTAAAAAATTTCAAAAAAACTCTTTTTTTAGGTTTTGTTAGAGATTGTCTGAGTAATAATTTGGTATAATGACAAATAAAAAAAGGTGCTTACAAGATGGTTGCTTTAGATATTCAAAAATTTTCTGAAAGTCGTACAAAAGCTAGAGCATATTTTTGTTACCTGTTTTCTAAAAACATACCCAATAAACTGCCATCTATTTCACTTAATATGGTAAGTGCCGGCTTGCTTAAAATAAAATCTGAACTTGAGACTTGTGATGGTGTATATGTTCTTGATAACAGTGGTGCTCAGGTTTCACCATCATACACGATTCATGGTAACATTGATGAAGATATAGGTAAGATGCGCTCAGATAGAGCTTATTATTACAGAGCCGTAAAAGAGAAACGATGCACAATGACTGATCCGTATCCTTCGCTTATAAACGGCAATCTGACAATCACCATATCGCAGCCTATATGTGATAAAGATGGAAATTTACTATATATTGCATGTTTAGATATGCCGCTAGCAGAGGTATTAAAGATTTCTACATTAAATCATGTAGATACATTGTTTAATACCTTTTTTAAATATGCATATGCTTTGTTTTCCGTGGCTCTTTTGGGTATTGCTTTAATGTTATTTTTAAAAGGTACGGAGAGCTTTATGAAGCATGGAATTATGCCGTCGCATTTTGAGATTAAAGAGATGTTTAATTCAACTATTTTGCTTACATTATCATTGGCTATTTTCGATCTTGCTAAAACTTTAATTGAAGAGGAGTTTATGGGAAGATTAAAAGAACGTGATGTCTCGGGACCGCATAAAACCATGGTTAGATTTTTGGGTTCTATCATCATTGCACTCTCTATCGAGGCTTTAATGCTTGTATTTAAGTTTGCTATTTCATCTCCGTCAGAGCTTATATATGCAACTTATATTTTAGCTGGAGTAGGAATATTGATTGTCAGTTTGGCGATTTATATTAAGTTTACAAAGTTGAGGATAGACGATTGATAGCGATTGTAGATTATAATATGGGTAATTTAGCAAGTGTAAAAAATGCTTGCAGCAAGCTCTCACAAGAGGCAGTGTTAGAATCGGACCCGGCAAAGTTATGCAAGTATGATAAAATTATATTACCCGGTGTCGGTGCTTACGGAGATGCAGTTAGTAGCCTCAAAAAAAGAGGCATGGATGAAGCGGTAAAAGAGTTTGCTAAAAGTGGAAAATTTATGCTTGGGATTTGTCTGGGTATGCAGTTGTTGTTTGAGAGAAGTAGTGAATTTGGCAATCATGAAGGTCTTGGGCTGATTAAGGGTGAGGTGGTTAAGTTTTCCACTCAAAAATTTTCTAAGCCCCTAAAAATTCCACATATGGGATGGAATCGCGTATTTACAAAAGAGCATTCTTTATTTAATAAACTTGATAAAAATCATTATCTTTATTTTGTTCACTCTTTTCATGTTGAGTGTTTTGATTTAACGGATATTATAGGTGAGAGTGAGTATGGGTATCAATTTACGAGCGCAGTTGCCCATGGTAACATTATGGGTATTCAGCCTCATCCTGAAAAAAGTCATTTAAACGGGCTTCAAATTCTAAAAAATTTTATTAATATGTAGGTGGATGGATGATTATATTTCCGGCGATAGACTTAAAAGACGGTAAAGCGGTTAGATTGACAAAGGGTCTTATGGGTAGTGCAAAGATTTATTCAGATGAGCCATGGGAGCTTGTTGGAGAGTTTGAGACAATGAAAGCAAAATGGGTTCATTTGGTAGATTTAAACGGTGCATTTGCGGGTGAGCCTAAAAATTTTGAGCAGATTAAAAAAATTCGAGCCAATTGCAATGTTAAGTTGCAATTAGGTGGCGGTATTCGCGATGAAGAGAGTATTAAAAAAATGCTTGATATTGGCATCGACAGAATAATTTTAGGCTCCATTGCAGTTAAAGACCCTGAGTTTGTATTTAAAATGGCTGAAAAATATCCAATCGCCGTAGGAATTGATGCAATTGGCGGCATGGTCGCTGTTGAAGGGTGGGGAGATGTAAGTCATGTAAAAGCAACAGATTTAGCTCAAAAATTTAAAAATAGTAATATAGAAGCAATAATATGTACAGATATCAGTCAAGACGGAACTCTTGGCGGCGTAAATGTTGATTTTACGGTTGAGATGGCGCGTGTTAGTGAAAAAAATGTCATCGCCAGTGGCGGTGTCAAAGATAATGATGATATTAAGAAACTAGAAGATACAGACATGGTTTACGGCGCAATTGTCGGCAAAGCTTTTTATGAGGGCAAAGTAGATTTAAAAGCACTGTTTGCTTAGTTAAAGTGTTTGGATATACTTTTAAACTTGATACAAACTAAATTTAGATATTATTAGTTGAATTTTATGATTTAACAGTTAATTTAAAGGATAATAATTGAAACTATTGGTCGTTGATGATAGTTCTACTATGCGCCGTATAATCAAAAATACTCTAGCGCGACTTGGATATAAGAATGTTTTAGAGGGTGAAGATGGTATTCGCGGATGGGAAGTGTTAGAAAATAATACCGATATTGACATGCTAATTACCGATTGGAACATGCCTGAGATGAATGGTTTGGAGCTTGTAAAAAAAGTTAGAGCAGATGAACGCTTTGCAGACTTACCTATTATCATGGTTACGACAGAAGGTGGTAAGGCTGAAGTTATAACAGCTCTTAAAGCTGGTGTAAATAACTACATAGTAAAACCTTTTACTCCTCAGGTTTTAAAAGAGAAGCTAGCTGCGGTTATGGGCATAGAGGAATAATGGGAGAGTTTTATAATCAATTAGTAGTTGAGGTTGATTCAAATTATGAACTGTTTTATGATTTTTTAAGTGATACTTTACCGATGGGTTTTGAAGAAATCGATAAAGGTTTTGTTATACGAAGTGAAGATGACTTAGATGTAATAGCTTGGGGTATTGAGCAGTTTAAAGAGGCATTACAAAAAGCATTAAACAGTACCATTATGTTGGATATGATACAAAGTAAAGAAAAAAATGAGGACTGGATTAAAAAGTACCAAAATAGCATCACTCCGATTGCAATTGATCAGTTTTATATTCATCCGTCATGGGTCATGCCAAAAGAGGGCGCGATAAATATAACAATAGATCCGACACTTGCTTTTGGTACAGGCCATCATCCTACTACCGCATCATGCATCACAGCAATAGTAAAATATGTTAAGCCTTCGAGTTTAATGCTGGATGTCGGATGCGGTAGCGGTATTTTGGGAATTTGCGCACTTAAGTTAGGTGCTCAAGTCGATAGTTGCGATACTGACAAAGTATCTGTTGAAAATGCACAAAAAAATGCTGCGTTAAACAATGTAATATATGATAGCATTTGGGATGGTAGCGTATCGTCCGCCGTTAAACAATACGATGTCGTAGTAGCAAATATTGTTGCAGATGTGTTAGAATTAATCGCTGGGGATTTAATTTCTTCTGTGAAAACAGATGGATTTTTAATAATCTCAGGTATATTAAACAAGTATAAACAGCAAGTATCACAAGCTTATAGTGCTTGTAGGGTAGTTGAAATAATAGAACAAAATGAGTGGATAACAATCATTTTACAAAAGGATAACTAAATCATGGGCACACCTGATTCAAATGACAAAAACAACAACAATAATAATTTTTTTAATAAAAATCCACTGATAACATTTGTAATTTTTTCTATTGTGGTTATAGTAATTTTTAAAATTTTTGTAGGAAGCGGAAGCTCATCAAATATGCTTAGCCAATCATTGGGTTCTGCACAAAAAACAGAGGCAATAACGTATTCTAGGTTATTAAATTTAATTAAAACCAAGCAAGTTCAAAAAGTAGAAATCAGTAACACTATGATCAAAGCAGTATCGGATCAAAATGGCGCAAAAATTTTATACACAACACGTGCAATTCCGGGAGATAATTCCTTATATCCTCTGCTCAATAAAGAACACATCACATATACCGGGTTTAGTGAATCAAATTGGTTTACGGAGATGTTTGGATGGATGCTTCCATTTTTAATCATCATGGGTATTTGGATGTTTTTTGCAGGTCGTATGCAAAAAAATATGGGTGGTGGAATACTTGGTATGGGTAATTCTAAAAAACTTATCAATTCAGAAAAGCCTAATACTAAATTTGATGATGTAGCCGGTGCTCAGGAAGCCAAAGAGGAAGTTTTGGAGATAGTAGATTTTTTAAAATATCCTGGAAGATATGTCGAGCTTGGTGCAAAAATCCCCAAAGGTGTTCTTCTGGTTGGGGGTCCAGGTGTAGGTAAAACCCTTTTAGCAAGAGCTGTTGCCGGCGAAGCTGAGGTCCCGTTTTTTTCAGTTAGTGGTTCAAGTTTTATTGAGATGTTTGTCGGTGTCGGTGCTGCTCGCGTTAGAGATCTATTTGAACAGGCTAAAAAAGATGCCCCGTCTATTATATTTATAGATGAAATTGATGCGATTGGAAAAAGTCGTGCTGCCAGCGGTATGATGGGCGGTAATGATGAAAGAGAACAGACTCTAAATCAGCTTTTAGCAGAGATGGATGGGTTTGGCGCCAATGTTCCGGTTATTGTTTTAGCTGCTACGAATCGTCCTGAAGTCCTTGATAGTGCCTTGATGCGCCCTGGTCGTTTTGATAGACAAGTATTGGTGGATAAGCCTGACTTTGAAGGGCGTGTAGAGATATTAAAAGTACATATTAAAGGTGTAAAATTAGCCGATGACATTGACCTAAGAGAAGTTGCCAGACTTACAGCAGGATTGGCCGGTGCTGATTTAGCAAATATTATCAATGAGGCTGCACTATTAGCCGGTCGTTCTAATAAGAAAACCGTTTCACAAGGCGATATGTATGAAGCCGTAGAGCGTGCAATTGCAGGATTGGCTAAAAAATCCCGTCGTATCAACCCTAAAGAGAAGAAGATAGTGGCATACCATGAAAGTGGTCATGCACTGACTGCAGAGATAACAAAAGGTGCTAAAAAAGTATCAAAAGTATCTATTGTCCCACGCGGTTTGGCTGCTCTTGGATATACTTTAAATACTCCTGAAGAAAATAAGTTTATGGCTCAAAAGCATGAGCTTTGGGCTGAGGTTGATGTACTTCTTGGCGGACGTGCGGCTGAAGAGGTATTTTTAAAAGAGATATCTACAGGTGCCGGTAATGATCTTGAAAGGGCAACAGATATTATAAAATCTATGGTACAGCTTTATGGCATGAGTGATGTGGCTGGCTTAATGGTGCTGGAAAAACAGCGTCAATCATTCTTAGGGCAGGGTGCTACTCAGACTCCAAGAGAGTTTAGTGAAAAGATTTCTGAAGAGATGGATGAGTTTATCAAACAAAGTCTTAATGAACATTACGAGATGGTTAAGGAGAATCTTACTTTGTATAGTGGTGCTATTGAAAATATGGTTGCATTGCTTTATGATAAGGAGAATATTACCGGCGATGATGTACGCTCTATAATAGAAGCATTTGAAAAAGAAAATGGTATGCCAAGTAAATTATCCGAAGTTAGTGATAATATAAAAGATGAGCTTAAAGAAGATGCAAGCATGGTAAAACATGATAAAGAGTTAAAATAACAATAGATCAAAACTCTTTTAAAGCAATATACAGTATCAACGGGATCTTAGTATTGTTTGTTTTAATCTTGTATTTAGTGCATTGTGGTTGATATTAAAATCAAAATAGTGTGATTTAAACATTGTGGGTATAAGATTAAATTGTATTGCCGCGCCTATATTATTTTTATTTTCGAGATAAAGTAGCCCTAGCGCATAGTGACTTCTAGCACTATGAGGGTTTTGTAGTATTGCAAGCGTTAATAATGTTATAGCGTTTGCGTGATGACCGGCTGCTATTGACGCTATCGCTGCCAAAAAAAGTGTTCTATCGTCATTAATGTTGTATTGATTAGTGAGTTGATTAAACAACACATATGACTGTTCATATTTGTGAGCCAATAAATCTGTAAAGGCTACTGTATATATAATATCTTTTATGTTATTTGCTGAGCTATATAATTTATGTTTTACTATCTGGTTTAATTGATAAATTGTACCGGTAAATAATGACTGATATGCGTACAAATATCTTGCTATATATGAACCGCCATATAAAGCATTGGAATTAAAGTCATGATTTTTTATAAAAAATAATGTATTCTTTGCATAATTAATAGTATTGTTGTTTTTTAATTTTTCGTTGATATATATCAAATTAGATACTATATCTTGCGGTGCTTGTTTGTGAAGGGTATCTGCATATCTTAAAGCTGATTTGTATTTGTGCATATGTCTAAATATAATTATTTTTAATATTGAAAATATTGGTTCGCCGTTTTTAGTACCTGATAGCCATTTTGAAGCTCCTAAGTAATCATGTTTTAAAAGATTTAGTAAAGCAAAATTAAGGTGTTTGTTTTGGATTGTATTTGCCTGAGCTATGTTGGTCATAAAAATCTTATTAAATTGAGTATTATCTTTATGTAGAAGTTTTGCGCTGATCATAGAAAAAACACCGGCTAAATAGTTGTTGGAGTTAAGATAATATGAGGTTGTGAAATGTTTGTATGCCATTGGAATATTGCCTAACTGCATGTATGTTAATGCTAGGTCATATTGCAAGATAGAATCTTTTGGGTATCTATTTTGAGCTATTTTTAATATTTTATTTGCTTGTCTGATTTTATATAAAATAGCTTTATCAATAGCATTGGCAATAGTGAAGTTGATAGCAGACAAAAATTGACTTTTACGTAGATATTTTTGTGCGCTTTTTATATCGTTTAGATATATATTGATATTACCTTTGTTTATATTTTCTATTGTAGCTGTTGGATGAAATATTTTATATGGAGCAAAATGAAAAATTTCTAGATATTGCATAAAAACAGAGTTATTTAGCAGATATCTATAGTATTTTTGCGCACTTTTTTGCTTTAAAAAGGTGTTTTTTAGAAAAACTTTTATAGGATACGGTCTATATGATTGCTTATGAAATAAGCCGGTAACTTCTTTTAAGTTATGAGAAGCTAAATGGTATTGATGAGATTTGATATCTACAAGAGCTAATGCCATTTGTGCCTTTAGCCTGTTATTTTTATTTTTTAGCGCACTTTTTAAATAGATAGATGCAAGATTATATTTATCTATATTGGCATATAGCAGCCCGACAGGCAGCGCATCTTTTTGCGAATAATTATCACTATAATCTTTAATGGCATCATTATAATTTCCAAATAATACGTCAAGTTTTCTTTTTAGCAACAATGCTGGTTTTTGATAATAATTAGAATTTGGATGATTTAAAGCGGCTAAAGCCTCTATATAATCGCGTTTATAATATTTAATCAAAGCATAATAGTAATAATAAAGAGGTGAATTTATCTCAGCTGGCAGATATGCGTAAGCCAGATTGATGTAATACTTAAAGTTAGCCATTTGGTGCAGATGTAAAGAGCATACTGCAGCATTTATTGCGCTGACACACATTTTGTCATGGTTGAGAAGTGCTTGCTTGAATGTCGATAATGCTTTTTTATAATTATTGGCTTTTAGCTGTGCTACCCCAAGGTTGTATCTTGATAATGCTTCATTATATTTTGCTATGCGTTTATATAATATCAGTGCTTCATTTTTATGATTATGGTTATATAGATATCCGGCTTTTTTTATCATTTTTTCAATTTTGCTTGATATGTTGCTGTTTGGAGAATATCCTGGTTTGGTTTGCGAAGTAAAAATTGACGGCACCAAAGGAGTGGGTCGTTTTGAATGATACAACAGAAGCATGACAACAGATCCTATAATAATAAGTGTAAGTATAGATCCGATTATAATAAGTATTGTTTGTTTTTTAGAGCTGCTATTAAATGTTTCTTCTACTTCTTGCTGTTTATTGTCTGATTTTTGCGATATATTGGCGGCCTCAGAATCTTCAATAATGATAATTTCGTCATTTGTTTCCTCGTTAGCCATTCTTCATCTTCCTTACATGTAAGGTTGTAAAATATCAGGTATGGTAATTGTACCATCAGCATTTTGAAAGTTTTCCATAATGGCCACAAGCGTACGACCTACTGCCAGTGAAGAACCGTTTAGCGTATGAACAAAAGTATTTTTTTTGTCATTTTTGTATCTTATTTTTGCACGTCTTGCCTGAAAATCTCTCGTGTTTGATATAGAAGAGATTTCTCTATAGCTGTTTTGCCCAGGAAGCCATACCTCAAGATCAATAGTTCTAGCAGCACTAAAACCTAAGTCTCCAGTGCACAGTTCAACCAATCGATGCGGCAGTTTAAGCGCACTTAATAAATCAGATGCGCATGTAACCATCTCTTCGAAAATTTTATCGCTCTGCTCGGGCATTGAGATAGATACAAGCTCTACCTTATGAAACTGATGTTGTCTAATGATACCTCTTACGTCACGTCCTGCGCTACCGGCTTCTTTTCTAAAACATGCGGTATGACCTGTCATTTTTATCGGCAATTCTTTAGGAGATATGATTTCATCAGCAAATAGATTTGTAAGGGGAACTTCCGCTGTTGGTATGAGATACAGCTCATCGCCTTCTATTTTGTATAAATCATCTTTAAATTTTGGAAGTTGTCCCGTACCTTGGAGAGACTGCTTGTTTACAATTTGTGGGACACTTATTTCATGAAAACCACGCTGTTTGTTAAAATCTAACATAAAATTTATAAGAGCGCGTTCAAGTTTTGCACCGGTATCACATATAACGCTAAAACGACTCTTAGCAATTTTAACACCGCGTTCAAAGTCAATCCAGCCATTTTGTTCTGATAGCTGCCAATGCTCTTTGGGTATAAAGTCAAATGTTTTTGGAGTTAAAACTTTTTTAATCTCAACATTATCATCTTCACTCTCTCCGATGGGCACGTTGTCATCGGGAATATTGGCAATACCCATGGCAATCTCTTGTAATTCTTGCTGTTTTAGTCTTTGTATCTCTAGTGCCTGAGCGATGCGAAGCTTATTCTCGTTTACTTTTTGTTGCAACTGCGATACATCTTTTCCTTCTCTTTTGTATTGTCCAAATTCTTTACTCATAGAATTTTGAAGAGCCTGTAGAGTCTCAAAGGTTGTTTTAGCAGCTTTTAACTCTTCATTTTTAATTTTTAACTCTTGAAGTATTTTTGTATCTACACCTTTGTGTTGTAATTTGACAGCAACTATGTCAAAATCTTTTTGTAACAATTTTAAATCTAACATGCTTACCCAATTTTTTAAATATATAATACCAAACCCAGCTTTTTAGCTGGGTTTGGTATTATATAGTAACTGACCTTAAATTAAATTCCAATTGACCGGCTCAATTTCATTGTGTTTTAAGAATTTGTTTGCGGTTGAAAATGGTTTTGAGCCAAAAAATCCTCTATATGCCGAAAGAGGTGATGGGTGAGGAGATTTTATAATAAGATGCTTCTTTGCATCAATGAATAATGATTTTTTTTGAGCATCTCCGCCCCAAAGTATAAAAACGACATGAAGTTGGTATTGACTGATAATTTGAATTACTTTATCTGTAAATATCTCCCATCCTTTGTTTTTATGCGAATTAGCTAAACCACGCCGAACCGTCATTGTTGTATTTAATAAAAAAACTCCCTGTTTTGCCCACTGCAACAGGTTTGTTGTAGTTGGAGGCGGTAATCTTAAATCATCTGCATACTCTTTAAAAATATTGCGTAGAGACGGTGTTTGAGTATTGTTGTTTACACTAAAAGCAAGTCCGTGTGCCTGATCTTTACCGTGATATGGGTCTTGTCCGAGAATAACCACTTTTATCTCATTTAAATCGGTCAGCTCAAATGCTTTAAATACATCTTCTTGAGAGGGATATGTTTCATAATTAGTCCGCTCATTTTTTAAAAAACTACTTAATTTTAGAATATACGGTTTTTTAAATTCATCATTAAGATACGTTTTCCACAAAGGAGCGATATTAGCTACAGACATTAATTTTACCATGTAAAGTTTGAAGATTATATAATGAATTTTTATTATATACTGTGACTGTTTTTTGCGTATCAAGTAAAATAAAGTTTGTTGAGCCTGTTGTGATTGGCTTTGTAGTTTGATTTATCATAGTAGCAGGATTTGTAACACATAGTTTTATTAAATCTTTAAAGGAGATAAGATTTGCTTTTATAAGTTTGGTGTAGTAAAGAGGTACAGCATGCCCGATGGCTTCGCACCCATAAGAAGCGTCAGAAAAAGCAACCTCCTTGTTTACGGCCGATGATGGATGGTGGAGCGTTGTAAGTATATCAATCTCACCATTTTGAAGCATCTTTCGCATAGTTTGCATATCCTGCAAAGATTGCAGTGGAGGATAGATTTTAGCTGTTGTGTTAAAATTTTCACACATCTCATCACTACATAAAATATGGTGAATACTAACTTCACATCTGACTTTAACACCCTCTTTTTTTGCTTTTGTAATGAGTTGGATTGATTTTGGCGACGTGATTGATTGAAATAGTACCCTTATTTTGTAGTATCTTGCTATTTCAATCATTCTGCTTACATGTAAAAGCTCTCCTATGGCAGAGATTCCGGGAAGCCCGAGTTTGGAGCTGGTTTTTCCTTCGTTCATCACGCCGTCTTGACTTAGGCTTTTATCTTCGGCTCTGCAAAATAATGTTACATCATACATCTTGACATATTGTGCTATTTTTGTTGCGAGGATGTTATCTGTCTTTGTGCTCATAAAAACTGCGACCGCACCGCGCTTTAGCAGTATGGCAATATTTGATAACTCTTTATCGCTTGTTGTGCTGTTTATAATGCTGTGAAATTTCGCACCACCTAAAGAGTTATTGTGACTCTGTATGAACTCAAGAGCTATTTCATTGTCGATGGATGGCGTTGACTCAGGACTTAGCGCAATCTCAAAAACACCGCCACTGCAAGCGTCTTTAGCAACCCCGTTCATTGTTTTGCCGTTTAACAGATTGTCTTTTATATGTACATTCAAATCGATTAAAGAGGGTATTATAATTTTTGTACTTTTGTGATTGGATTTTGGCTGAACCTCTTTTATCGTTGTGATTTGTTTATTTTTGATAGTGACGTCTGCATATATCTCTTTATCTGAATCAATTATTCTAACATTTGAGATTACCATTTTGTTGTACCTTTTTGGATATACTTTCGATATTATATCAAAAAGAGTTAGATTGAAACTTTTAGTAAGCGCATTAGAACATTCAGCAAATATTCATCTTAAGGCATTAAAACGGGAGTTTTTAGGTAATGTTGAGATGATTGGTATTTTTGATAAAAAACTAGGTAAACCCTATGTCGATCTTAGTTCATTGGCAATTATGGGTTTTGTAGATGTCATAAAAAAAATCAGATTTTTTATCAAACTAAATAAGCAGATGGCATCTTTAGCAGGCGAAGCAGATAAGGTATTGCTCATAGACTCATCGGGTTTTAATCTGCCTTTAGCAAAGAAAATTAAAAAAATGTATCCAAATAAAGAGATAATATATTATATCTTGCCGCAAGCATGGGCTTGGAAACAAAAACGTATAGCAGTGTTGCAGCAGACAATTACCCATCTTGCTTCTATCTTGCCGTTTGAAAAAGAATATTACAGTGAAAATGCACCCATTAATTATGTAGGACATCCATTGCTAGATGAGATAAAAGAGTTTAAACAAACAACATGTACGAACAATCAAGTCGTATTTATGCCCGGAAGCAGAGAAGGGGAAATTAAAAAACTTATGCCGATTTTTAAGCAAGTAAAGGAAGATATTCATAAAGCAGCGGTTTTAATTGTTCCTGAACATTTTACAAAAGCTAAAATTGATAAATTGTACGGCGATACAAGTGGTTTTATCGTAACATCAGATGTTCATCATACTTTAGCAACCAGTGATTTTGCATTTATCTGCAGCGGAACGGCTACTCTTGAAGCAGCGCTTATCGGGATACCTTTTGCGTTGGTTTATGTTGCTAAGGCTGTTGATTATTTTTTAGCAAGCCGTCTTATAAAGTTAAATTATATCGGACTTGCTAATATTATGTTTGAAAAATTTAAACATAGACCGATGCATAAAGAATTTATCCAAAAAGATGTTACAAAACAAAATTTATTGGATGTATTTTATAGCGTTGATAAAGATCTGTTTGTGCAAGACTCAAAAGCGTTAAGAGAGTATCTTAAATTTGGAAGTTCTAAAACTGTTGCAAGGATGATAGAATGTTAAAACAATTGTATGGTAGCGGTGTGCTGTTTTTTTATTTTCTTAAATGGCCGTACGTATTTGGATTTGCTTATCTTTACATGTATAAAGATTTAACTCATAATTATATCCTCAATATTTTGTGGCTTTACTGTTTAGCGTTGATTATTAAGGATTTTGTTGTGATGTTAAGTAAGCGAAACAAAAAATAATATAGGCTATAATTAGTAAAAGGTTAACAGTGAAAATAAATTTTATAGATTTACAAGCTCAGTATAAAGAATATAAAGCTGAGATAGATAAAGAGGTTCTTGAGGTTTTTCAAGATGCAACTTTTATAGGCGGTCAAAAACTGGCTAATTTTGAGAATAATCTTGCAAAGTATGTGGGTGTTAAACATGCCATAGGATGTAGCAGCGGTACTGATGCTTTGCTTTTGTCTTTGATGGCTTTAGGCATAGGCAAGGGCGATGAGGTTATCACCACTCCTTTTACATTCATTGCAACTGCTGAAGTGATAGCCCTAGTCGGTGCTAAAATTATTTTTGTGGATATTGAGCAAGATAGCTACAATATTGATGCAACTAAAATAGAAGCGGCGATAACATCTAAAACAAAAGCTATTATGCCGGTATCTTTATATGGTCAATGTGCCGATATGGATGAGATAAACAGCATTGCACAAAAGTATAATCTAATGGTTATAGAAGATGGTTGTCAGAGTTTTGGTGCAACATATAAAGGTAAAAAGTCATGTGCACTTTCACATGTAGGATGCACAAGTTTTTTTCCTTCCAAGCCTTTGGGAGCTTACGGTGACGGCGGCGCGGTCTTTACAGATAATGATGAGCTTGCACAAAAAGTGCGCATGTTATTAAATCATGGGCAAAATGAGCGCTATAAGCACAGATATTTAGGTATTAACGGTCGTCTAGATACTGTTCAGGCGGTCATATTGGATGTTAAGCTTCGTCATTTCGATAAAGAATTAAAACTTCGCCAAGACAACGCAAATAGATATCTAAAAGGGTTTGAAAACATATCAAATCTTTATCCTCCGACTATTAAAGCAGATAGAGATAGTGTATATGCGCAATATTCAATACGTCTTAAAGATAGAGACAAGCTGGTAGATTTTCTTTTGAAAAAATCTATCCCGACTGCCGTGCATTATCCGATACCGCTTCATCTTCAAGAGGTTTTTGCTAATTTGGGCTATAAAATCGGTGATTTTAAAATCAGTGAAATGGTTTGTAAAGAGATAGTGTCTTTACCTATGAGTCCATTTTTAAGTCTAAGTGAGCAAAACGCCGTTATTGATGCGATTATGGAGTATATTAATGATTAATATAGCTATTATTGGTTTAGGCTCTATGGGAAAAAACCATTACAGAATCTTTAAATCATTTGCCAATGTCAAGGTTTGCGCACTTTGCGATGTAGTGCAAAATGAGCCGTACGAAGAGCCTTTTTATACTGATGTGGACATGATGCTAGACAGTGCTAAGCCTGATGCCGTGATTATTGTAGTACCGACTTTTTTACATAAAGAAATAGCATTGAAGTGCTGTGAAAGAGGTATTGATATTTTTATTGAAAAACCTGCGGCTTCTACCGTGCAAGATGCAAAAGATATATTAAAAGCCGTAGAGGCATCGGGCGTAAAAAGTTGTGTGGGGCATGTTGAGAGGTTTAATCCCGTTGTAAATGCACTTCAAAACGAACTGCAAGGCAAAGAGATTTTCTCAGTTGCCGTGACACGTGTAGGTCCATTTCCGCCTCGTATAGCAGATGTCGGAGTATTGACAGATTTATCTGTGCATGATATTGATTTGATTCGTTTTATCACTAATAAAGAGATTATTGATCAGGCTATTTTTAAATCTCGCAAGATCCATAATCATCATGAAGATAATGCAGTCCTTAGCTTTGAGTTAACGGATTCTGTGATAGCTAATATTATGACAAACTGGCTGACTCCGTTTAAAAAACGTAAAATTGAGGTCGCATGTGAGGATTCTTATTTTGAAGCTGATCTTATAGCTCAAAGTTTGACCGAATATTCCTCTTTTAGTACCAATAATTCTTACGTTGTAAGGGGATGCCATATTAAAAAAGATGAGCCTCTGATAAAAGAGCTTGAAGCCTTTGTGCAGTATCTAAAAACCGGTGAACGCGGTTTATTGGCAAGCCTGCAAGACAGTATAGTAACTTTAAAAATTGCAATTTTACCATGATAGATAAAACAGCGATTATACATCAAGATGCAGTAGTAGCCGAAGATGCCGTTATAGGTCCATTTTGCAATATTGGCAAAGATGTCATCATTTTAGCAGGCTGTATTCTTGAGTCCAATGTTATTTTAAAGGGTCACACAACCTTGCTGCAAAACGTTCATATCTTTAGTTTTACCAATATTGGTCAAGATGACTCTAAAATTACTATAGGGCAAGATACAACAATTAGAGAATTTGTACAGTTAGACACGTTTGCCAATGACAGCAAAGAGATAAACATAGGGCATGAAAATTTTATAATGGCTTATGTTCAGATTTTTGGCGGCGTAGAGATAGGGGATAAGTGCACTATTACAAATGCCGTTCGAATTAACGAAGACGTTAGTTGTGGCAATTCAGTGATTATCGGAGGGCTTAGCACTATAGAGTCAGGTAATAAAATAGGCGATGGTGTTATGATCGGAGGTGCATCTTATGTGAGCCATGACGTACCGCCTTTTTGTTTGGTTGAAGGTAACAAATCCAGCTTAAAAGGGTTGAACCTTGTAGGACTTAGACGGCGTTTTGATGATGCTGTGGTTATTGATGAGATAAAGCTAGCTTATAAGAAGCTGCTAAATGGCAAAGTAGATAAAAATGCAGCTAAAAAACTATCACAAGAAAGCTCAAATGTCTATGTAAAGCAGTTTGCTGATTTTATATCACATAGTAATCTGTCTTAAGTCTTTTAAAAACTCTTTTGCTCCTTCAAACCCTACAATCGTTTTATTTTTGATAATTTGTCCATTTTTATTAAAAAATATAATTACCGGCGGACCAAAAACACCATACTTAGTAGTCAGAGCTTTTACCTCAGGTGTGTATTTGGTTAAATCCGCTCTTATTAAAACAAATTTTTTCATAGCATTGATAACTTGTGGGTTAGAAAAAGTTTTATCGTCAAGTTCTTTACATGCAACGCACCAGTTTGCAGCAAAGTCTAAAATAATTTTTCTTCCTTTATATTTTTGTAAAAGTGTATTTAATTCAGTAAGATTTGAGACAATCTGGAATTTTGGTTTATCGATATGAGTTGTAATCAATGATTTGGATGTAAATTTACTTAATGGATGAGTATAACTGGCAGATCCGCTAAATACCCCGATAAACAAAATTATACTATAGATTAAAATTACAAATCCTATAATCTTTTTTAAGCTATTTTCTCTTACCCCGTCTTTTACATGTAAAGGCTCAAGTGCTCCCAAATATATAGCTGTACCAGTACCAAGAGCAGCCCAAAGCAACATGATAATATATGCGGACATTACACGTGAGAGCATCCAAATTGCAACACCGAGCATTAAAAACCCAAAGAGAGTGGTGATCATATTCATCCATACTCCTGGTTTTGGCATAAATTTACCGGCTCCCGTACCTATAACAAGAAGTGGAAGCCCCATTCCTATAGCTAGAGCAAACAGCGATATACCGCCAAGGACGGCGTTACCGGTTTCACCGATGTATACCAGTGCTCCGGCAAGCGGTGCGGCAACGCATGGTCCCACGATTAAAGCAGATAAAAACCCCATAATAGCGACGCCGATAATGCCGCCTGATTTGTTTGTAGCCATATTTATTTTTGACTGGATGAAGTTTGGCATCTGTATCTCATAAAGACCAAACATTGATAAAGATAAAATGACAAAAATAGCAGAAAAAGCATAGATAATCCAAGGTGTCTGCATATAAGCTTGTAGATTTTCTCCAAATAACCCGGCTAACACTCCGACAATCGTATAAGCTAGTGCCATTGAAAGAACATAGACTAATGACAGAAAAAAAGCATATTTAGTGGTTATATTCTTACCTTGTGATACAATTATTGATGAGAGTATCGGTATCATAGGAAAGATACAGGGCGTAAAGGCCAGTAAGATACCAAAACCTAAAAACATTAAAATAATAATTATTATATTGCCATTTCTCATAGCCTGCGTTATCCTGCCTACCTCTGAGAGCTGTAGCTTTGTGTGTAATGTCTGTGCGGTATTTAAAGAGCGTACACTCATATCATTTGTATTGACAGTAAAATGGTATATTCTTGTTTGCGGCTGATAACAAATACCGGCTTTTGAGCATCCTATAAACGATAAAACTAAAGTTATATTTTTTTTACCGCTTGTTTGTGGTTTTTTGGCGAGTAAAACGGTAGCTCTTGCTTGATGAACAAATATCCGTTCATGACTAAAGAGTACACTTTTAGATAGCTTTATATCTTTTATAAACATACTACTATTATGTTTGAGTGATATTTTAAAATCTTTTTTATGCAGATATATTTCATGGCCTAGTTTTACGGTGATCTGTATTATGCCATTTTTCTTTATTTTAGTAGAGGAATTAAACGCTTGATTGGTTGTTAAGAACTCCGTTGATGCCAAAAGCGAAATACCGTAAACTAGCAACAGAAGAATGATCTTTTTCATATTATGTCTTTTTGTTAAATGAATTACACTATAATACCTTAAAAAATTTAACGAAGGATGAAATTGCCCGATAAAAATGTAAATGAATTTTCTATAGCCCAAGAGATATGGCATGCCCTTACGCATGGCTTGGGGTTACTGCTTGGAATTGCCGGATTGGTTGTGTTGGTGGTTATGGCTGTGTTGCATTCAAGTATTATGGGTGTTGTGGCATCGGCAATATACGGCTCTGCGCTTATTGTAACTTATGGTTCATCCACTTTGTATCATGCAGTAACAAATCAAAAATTAAAGAAGATTTTTCAAATTTTTGATCATGCTTCTATATATTTTTTAATTGCCGGTTCTTACACTCCTATTACTCTTATAACTTTAAGAGGCGGTTGGGGATGGAGTATTTTCGGTATTAACTGGGGTATTGCTATTTTTGGTATAGCATTAAAATTTTTATATCCTAGAAGATTTGAAAAATTATCATTATATTTATATGTGATAATGGGCTGGCTTATCGTAGTTGCATATCACCCACTTTTGCATAATATGCCGACAGGCGGATTATGGCTTCTTTTAACTGGAGGACTTTTTTATAGTTTTGGTGTGATTTTTTATATACAAGATGATAAGCCATATTTTCATACTATCTGGCATCTATTTGTTTTAACAGGGAGTATAGCACATTATTTTATGACTTTATTTTATATTATTTAGTGATATTTAGTTAACATATATATTGTACCAAAAATTTGCTATTATTTTGAATACATATCCTAAAAGTTGTGTCCAATAGTAATACTAAAAATAATCTCTCAGTCTTTCAAGGTTTAGAGAGTACTTTAAGCGTGGAATTAGTATTTAGGGCTAAATGATTATGTTTTTTTATTAATTAAAACTTTACTCTTTTTTTTGTATAATATTCTTTTAGGATACTCTATAAAAAATGGATACTATGTTTAATTACAATACTCTTAAATCTTGGATGTTTAAAATACAGCCGGAAAGTGCACATCATCTAGCTGAAGTCTTTTTACAGCTTCCCAATATTTCACCGCTTTTCTTAGATGCTATATTTAAAGATAACTTTATAAGTGATCCAAAACTTCATCAGGATATTTTTAATGTAAAGTTTCTAAATCCTGTTGGTCTAGGTGCTGGTTTTGATAAAAATGCCACAATGATACGAGGTATTAAAACGCTTGGTTTTGGATTCACTGAAGTAGGTACGATTACACCCAAAGCGCAAAGCGGAAATCCAAAACCAAGGATGTTTCGTCATGTACGTGAAAATTCTTTGCAAAATGCTATGGGCTTCAATAATGACGGTTTATTAAAAGCTGCTAGGAGACTAAAAAAAATATACCCATGTATAATCCCCATAGGCATAAACATTGGAAAAAATAAAATGACAACAAAACAAAATGCATTGTCTGATTACAAAATCCTTATTCAAGCATTGCATAAATACAGCGATTATATCACTATAAACATCTCCTCTCCAAACACACCGGGACTTAGAGATTTACAAAATAATGAATTTATAAAAGCCTTATTTGGCATGGCAAAAGATATAACCAATAAGCCGGTTTTACTTAAAATTGCACCTGATATGAGCGCTCAGGAAGCTGTTGATTTATCAGCTTTTGCGGTTGAGATGGGTGCTGCAGGTATAATAGCTACAAATACCACTACGGACTATTCGCTAGTACAAAACCCGTATAATACAGGCGGATTAAGCGGAGAGGTGTTAAAATCAAAAAGCTTTGAGATGTTTGAAGCTATCTCAAAAGAGTTGTTTGGCAAAACCACTCTTGTCTCAGTAGGAGGTATAGATTCCGCACAAGAAGCATATAGGCGCATAAAAGCAGGAGCATCTTTGGTGCAAATATATACAGCTCTCATCTTCAAAGGTCCAAATCTCATCAAAGAGATAAATAAGGGTCTGCTTGGCTTGTTAAGACAAGATGGCTATACTCATATATCACAAGCCATCGGTGCAGATAGAAAATGAGCATTTCAATACCAATATATATCTTCTTAACTAAAGATGATATGTCAAATAAAAACAAGAGGTTATCATGACTCATACATTCAAAAATTCACCGCTTCCATCATATGAAACTACAACACTAGATAATGGTCTACAGATTGTAGTTATACCAATGCATAATCAAACACAGGTAATTTCTACTGATATTTTTTATAAAGTGGGTAGTAAAAATGAGACTATGGGTAAAAGTGGAATAGCGCATATGTTAGAACATATGAATTTTAAATCTACCAAACATCTGCAAGCTGGAGATTTCGATAAAGAGGTTAAAGGATACGGAGGTATTGATAACGCTTCTACCGGTTTTGATTACACGCACTATTATATAAAATCAAGCACTAAGCATTTCAGAGAATCTATTAATTTGTTTGCGGAACTAATGGCAAATCTGAGTCTAAAAAATGATGAATTTCAACCCGAAAGAGATGTCGTAACAGAAGAGAGACGCTGGAGAACAGACAATAACCCTCTCGGGTATCTTTACTTTCGACTTTTTAATAATGCGTATGTATATCATCCGTATCACTGGACTCCTATCGGATTTATAAACGATATTAAAACATGGACTCTTAAAGATATCAAAGATTTTCATGAAACTTATTATCAGCCGCAAAACGCTATATTGGTTGTCAGCGGAGATGTTGATACAAAAGAGGTGTTTAAAGATGCAAAAAAAGCCTTTGGCAAGATACGCAATCATAAAAAAATTCCAAAATTTAAATTTATCGAACCGCTGCAAGATGGACCTAAGCACTTAACTGTTTATAAAGACACACAGGTACAAATGATTGCTATTGCTTTTCATATTCCGAATTTTAAACATAAAGACCAAGTCGCCCTTAGTGCAATCAGCCAACTGTTAAGCAGTGGAAAAAGCTCAAGGCTTTATGCTGATTTAGTCGATAAGAAACATCTTGTTAACCAAATATATGCATATAATATGCAAAATACCGATCCGGGCTTATTTATATTTATGGCGGTATGTAATCCGGGAATTGATGCAAAAAAGGTTGAGAGAGAGCTCCATCATCAAATTGATCTGCTCAAAAAAACAAAAGTATCTCACGATGAACTTGAAAAAGTAAAAATGAATACAAAAGCGGACTTTATCTATTCACTAGAGAGCTCGACATCTATAGCAAACCTTTTTGGAGGCTATTTAGCAAGAGGAGATATAAAGCCACTTGCAAAATATGAAAAAAACATCAATGCCCTAACAACAAACAAGATAGAAAAAGCTGCAAAAAAGTATTTTAATTTTGATCATTCGACAACTATTATATTAAAAAGTAAATCACAAGGAGAAAAATAATTATGACACTAGTAACTGGTGCAACAACGGCACTAATAACGCCTTTTAAAAACAACAAACTAGACGAGCAGACATATGCATCTTTAATACAACGCCAAATAGATAATGGTATAGATGCAGTTTGTCCGGTAGGAACTACGGGAGAGAGCGCAACTCTTAGCCATGATGAGCATAAAAGGTGTATAGAAATTGCCGTTGAAGTATGTAAAGGAAGCGATGTAAAAGTATTAGCAGGTGCTGGGAGTAACGCAACACATGAAGCCATAGATATCGCTAAACATGCCGCATCATGCGGTGTGGATGCGCTTTTTTCCGTTAGCCCATACTATAATAAACCGTCACAAGAGGGTTTATACCAACACTACAAGGCAATTGCAAATGCCGTTAGCGATTTACCGTTTATGTTATATAACGTTCCAGGCAGAACAAGAGTTGACATACAAGCAGATACTGTCATAAGGCTCTTTGACGATGTAAAAAATATTTATGGCGTAAAAGAAGCGACGGGGAGTGTTGAGAGAACAATAGAGCTTTTATCAAGAAGACCGGAACTAAAAGTTTTTAGCGGAGACGATGCTATAGATTTTCCGATTTTAGCATGCGGTGGAGCGGGTGTCACCTCCGTCACTGCAAACCTAGTGCCGGATATGAAAAGTCAGCTTGTTCACAGTGCACTAAATGGTGATTTTAAAAAATCATGCAATATAAGCAATGAGCTTTATCCGCTAAATAAGATCCTTTTTTGCGAATCCAATCCCATACCAATAAAAGCGGCAATGTATCTGAGTGGTCTTTTACCGACTCTTGAGTATAGGCTACCTTTAGTTAGCCCAAGTAAGGAAAATATAAAAAAGATAGAACAGATTATAAAAAACTACGACATAAAGGGACTATAATGCTAAAAGATAAAACATTGTTCATAAGCGGTGGAACCAGAGGTATTGGCAAGGCAATAGTGTATGCTTTTGCTAAAAATGGTTGCAATGTAGCTTTTACATATGCCAACAACAAAGAAATTGCCGATACGATAATTGCTGATATCACATCAACATACAACATAAAAGCACAAGCATACCAATTAAATATTTTAGAGCCGGGTACTTATAAAGATGTATTTTCGTTGTATGATAATGATTTTGATGGACTTGATTTTTTTATCTCCAATGCAATTATCTCAGGTCGTTCGGTTGTGGGAGGCTTTGGTCCATTTATGAGACTCAAACCAAAAGGCTTAACCAATATATACAATGCCACGGTGAACGCTTTTGTAGTTGGAACGCAAGAAGCTTCAAAGCGTATGAAAAATAATGGTGGAGGAAGTATAATCTCTATGAGTTCTACAGGTAATCTCGTTTATACGCCAAACTATGCCGGTCATGGTAGCAATAAAGCAGCGGTGGAGACGATGGTTAAATATGCTGCAGCAGAACTTGGCGGACAAGGTATCCGCGTCAATGCCGTCAGCGGAGGACCGATAGACACAGACGCTCTAAAGGCTTTTCCAAATTATGAAGAAGTTAAGCAAGAAGTAATAAAAAGAAGTCCTCTTTCTCGCATGGGTGAAGTGGATGATTTAACCGGCGCATGTCTGTTTTTATGTTCTGATGCATCCTCATGGATGACTGGTCAGACAATAGTAGTAGATGGCGGAACAACATTTCAGTAATAGCTAGTAAAGGAAATCTTTGTTAAATTTACCAAACCTACTGGCGTTATTGCGTATTTTTATAGCACCGATTATGCTGTGGGTAATTTTAAATCCCAAATTCTTTACAAGCGCAGGATTTGATATTAGTTGGAGCTATTATCTTGCCGCGCTACTGTTTGTCATCGCGTCTGTTACAGATTTTTTTGATGGATTTATAGCCAGAGAGTGGGGGCAGACTACCCTTACCGGAGCGATTATCGATCCACTCGCAGATAAAATGTTAACCATTGCCGCTTTTGTTGGTCTTATGATAATGGGAGATGCATCCGTATGGGCAATATACATAATAATAGTGCGTGAGATGTTTATTACGGCATTAAGAACAGTTGCAGTTGGGCAAAATATTAGTGTAAAAGCATCATTTATGGGAAAAATAAAAACTGTATCACAAATGTTTGCTATAGGTTTTTTATTGATGCATTGGTCTTGGGCTACTTTTTTACTTTGGATGGCTGTCTTTTTAACATTATATTCCGGCATACAGTATGTATGGGGTTTTAAACAAGCATTAAGAAAAGAGATGTAAATGGGTTGGATTGTATCGATTATAGTTTTATCGGCATTAGTGTTTTTTCATGAGTTAGGTCATTATGTTATAGCAAAGGCGGTTGGTGTATATATAGAGGTTTTTAGTATAGGATTTGGTAAGAAAATCGCATCTTTTAAAATATTTAACACACAGTGGCAACTCTCAGCCATTCCTCTTGGAGGATATGTTAAAATGAAAGGGCAAGACGATACAAATCCTCTAAATAAAAATTATGATAAAGACAGCTATGAAGCTAAAACACCACTTCAGAGAATTTTAATTTTATTAGCAGGGCCGGCAGCTAATTTTATACTTGCTTTTGTGCTTTATATTTTTATAGGGCTTGGCTCTCCTGCGATACTATCACCAATAATTGGCGGTGTACTTAAGAACTCGCCTGCATATATTGCGGGGCTTAAGCCAAAAGATATGGTTATATCGATCAATAACGCTCAAGTATCATCATGGAATCAACTCTCAAAAGATATCATAAAAGATAAAAATAGATTATTACATATAACAGTTAAACGGAACAATAAAATTATAAACATTACCCTTACACCAAAAATCCATAAGGCTAAAAATATGTTCAATCAGGTGATATATAAACCTATGATTGGAATAGAAAGTGCCGGAGTAACGCACAAAATGCCTGTGACTTTTGAAAATGTTTTTCGTTATGCCGCTAGTCAAACACAATTTGCTTCAACGATGATATTTAAAAGCGTAGAAAAACTTGTAACAGGCGCTATTCCCGCAAAAGATTTAGGCGGTGTTATATCAATAGTAAAAATTACTTCCGATGCAACTTCTCAAGGATGGATGGCAGTGCTGTTTTTTGCTGCTCTTGTCTCTGTGAATCTTGGGGTCTTAAATCTTCTTCCTATTCCAGCACTTGACGGAGGGCACATTATGTTTAACTTATATGAGTTGATAACCAAAAAAGCGCCTAGTGAGCCTATTCTCATCAAGCTTACAGTGGCTGGATGGGTAGTTTTAGTTGGAGTTATGGGTCTTGGGCTCTATAATGATATTGCAAGATTAATAGGATAATAATTATGAATTATAAAGATAAAATGGATACGGTCATACAAAAGATTGAAGATGCCAGGATATCTGTTTCAGAGCATCATGTAGTAAAATTGATAGCGGTAAGCAAATATTCGACTGTACAAGAAATTAAAGCTATGTATAACGCCGGACAACGTGCATTTGGAGAAAATAAAGTACAGGATTTAATTGTTAAAGAGAATGAGCTTGAAGATTTTCCTCTTGAATGGCACTTCATAGGTCATCTGCAAAAAAATAAGATAAAACATCTCGTAAAAGCCAATCCTTTTTTAATACAATCACTCGATAATATAGCATTGGCATTACAGTTAGATAAACACCTTCAAGCAAACCAGCAGCAAGTAGATGCTCTGCTGCAGATCAATTCTGCAAATGAAATAACAAAATCCGGTGTCGCGCCAGAACAGGCTCTAGATATATATGATGAGATATCACAAAGATGTAACAGCATAAATTTAAAAGGCGTTATGAGTATTGGCGCACATACTGATGATACGAAAATAATCCAACAAAGTTTTGAAATCACACATAATATTTATTCAAAAATAAATGGAGCCACCATCTGCTCCATGGGCATGAGCCACGATTTTGAACTAGCTATAAAATGTGGTTCAAATATGGTTAGAATAGGCTCAATGCTTTTTCAAGATTAAGTTATTTTTTTGGTATGACTATAACAAAGTAATCGCCTATAATGTTATGTGTTATGCCATCAATATTTATATTTTTTGGAAGCGTAAAACTTTGATAAAAGTATTGTGAGCTTTCAAAAAAACTATTTTTACTTTTTTGCTTTTGCTGCATATCCATACTTAAAGACAGCATTCCATTGTTTATCTTAAAGTTAATATTTTGTGGTTTTGCACCATTTAATTTTATACGATAGATGTATGCTTTTTTTGTAGTGGAAAATGCCGGTAATTCTTTATATAATAATGGATGGGATTTTTTTTGCTGAAGCAAAAATTGATTGCGCTTTTTAAGGTGTGCTATTGCATTTTCATATTGTCTAATCAACTGTATATTGTTTTTGATTTGATTATTTAAATTATACACATAACCACTCCCTGCAAAGACAGGAATACCAATTAAACCAGCCAACATTGGTACAAATACAAGCTTTTTCATGCTTACTCCTTATAGATTATTTTGAGTTTTTTATAAATAGATACTACATGTAGCAACAGTTCAATCGCTTCTCAATGAGTATTTTGGCTCCAAGATACGTTATGTGAGAGAACGATTAAAATTTTACATTTTATACAAAATATATCGTATCGATTATTAAACTCATCTAAAATTATAATAACACTTTGTAAACTACCTGTTAATATATGATACAATTATGAAAATATTAAAGGATCTAAATGTTTAAAACAGTTTTGATATATATTACGGTAGCAGTCTGTGCCACTTACGCATCTAGTAAAGCTACAATATTAACCTATCAAGGATTTCAGGTTTCTGAAGTCGGTCATTACAAATTAAGTTCAAAACTATATAAACGCGCTTGTAATTTGAATTCCGGTAATGCCTGTTACAATCTTGCCAATTCTTTTACAACCGGTCAAGGTGTTGCAAAAAATTTACATCTTGCAGCAAAATATTTCCAAAAAGCATGTAGCTTAAAAATTGCTCAAAGTTGTACAAGCTTAGGTTTTGCTTACGCATATGGACATGGAGTGCATGTCAATCATCCTAAAGCGATATCATTTTTTAAAAAAGCATGTAAACTTGGTGATATTTATGCATGTAATGACTACATGTCATTACAAAAAAAATAATTTACAGTCTTGAGGGTATAAAGATTTGGTGAAAATTATCTAGTTTATAGTACAGCTTTTCGCTATCTGTAGAGATTATAGAATAGAAACGGCTCTGTACTATTTTCTTGGTTAAAGGCAAAGCTTGTAGAAAATTTTCTCTCATTTTTAGAGTTAAAATAGGATTATTATCACATTGGTTTACTTTGATTGTTTTAGAAAAAATAGCCGACAAATTTGTAAAATGTTCTACAACCTGCTCTTTTTCTTCATCTTTTTCATTGATGTAATTTAATAATTCTAGATTAAATCCCATTTGTGAGGTAAAATCAAAGATAGTAGTAGATATTTTTTCCAAACTTCTATTTTGTGTTAAAATCAATACAACATCTTTAAGTTTTGATAGCGATCTATGTGCTATTTTTAAAACAGGTAAATTTAAATCATACAAAAGTTTTCTATTGGATTTCTTATCAAATATATCTCTTGAAGTCACAATCAGACCTATGTGATAGCGTTTAATATCCTCTTGCATAATATTAAAGATACCTTGGGGACTATAATTAATATCAATGGTAATATTATCTGTTTCAAAGGCTTTTATATAATTTAAAAAATCAATCTTAGTTGGATTAAAAACTTTGATATAAAGCCTTTTATCAAATTTTTTGTAAATATATAACGCCCTTCGAATCATATCTTGCATATGAACAAGATTATCTATCAGCATATCTATATATAGGTAAATATTTGCGCCAAAAGGCTCGGGAAACTGTCCTAATTCTCTTTTTATAGCTTTATATACCGACTGTAACACTGTAGGCTCGCCCACCAAAAGAAGTAGGTCATTTGGATGTATCATACGTCGCCTAGAGGGCATTAAAAGCTTTCTGTCTCTATACATAGCAACTATCCGCCATCCACGCTGCTGCACGGCACCCAAATGCCTATATACAAAAGAACTGCCAAAGGGTACCAATACCTCCATAACCTCACCCTCACCTAAGCCGACATTTTGTGCAATTACCGGTACATTTGGAAGATAATCAAGCAACCTTGATGAAAGTATTTCATTATATTGTATATAATCAATGTTTTCATAGGCACTATCTATATCCCACTGGTTTAAAACAATAATACGAAGTTCCTTTTTAATGCTGCGTATATTCTTAATGGTATTTTCAACATCCAAAAAAGTATCCATAACAATAAATACCTGGATAAATTCCATTTTTAAAAGATTTGCCAGTTTATAAAAACTTGTAGGATCAAATTCATAAAATTTAAACCTAGCAGGATTCACATCTTCAAACTGCTGTTTTTTTGTTTGAACTATATAATATATATTTTCGCTTGTATAGGTTTGCAATACACGATCAATAAAATGCCGACCGATATTGCCTTCGCTAATTATTAATATTTTTTTCATTTTATTGTTAAATAACTTATGCTATATTTCAACAATATTGCTAATTTCAAGTCCAAAGCCGCCAAGACCGACAAAATCCTGTTGCTTTGAAGAAGTTAAAAGATTAATATGGCTAACACCCAATAATTTTAAAATTTGAGCTCCTATGCCAAATTCTTTAATAGATGAATTGTCCGTCTGTGACGGTTTGTTTATAAAGATTAACACACCGCTATTTTGCTTCAAGTATTCGATAGACTCGATAAGTTGAGTATATTTTGTTTGATTTAACAATAAATCAATATCTTTGATCACATTATGTACTCGAACATTAGCTGTTTTTTTAACATTATAAAAAACCATTGCCGTATGCTCTATGTGATCATGATCCATAAATAAATACTTTGTTACTTTAGTACCAAAAAACAGTACCTCTTCTTGTGATATTTTTTTCACCAATATTTCGTTGGCTAATCTATATTCTACAATATCTGAAATATACACGATATTAAGATTATATTTATCGGCAAATATATCCAAATCATCTCGCCTAGCCATCTCTCCATCATCTTTTATAATTTCACAAATAACTGCCGATTCATGAAGTCCTGCCAACCGACATAAATCAACAGACCCCTCAGTGTGCCCCGTTCTAACTAAAGTACCGCCCTCTTTTGCTATCAGCGGAAAGATATGTCCCGGCTTCACCAATTCATGTTGATTACTGATAGGGTTTGCTAACACTTGTATAGCCATATCACGCTCTTTTGCAGATATACCGGTTTTAGCGTCAGAAGCATCTACTGAGATTGTAAATGCCGTTTCATAGGTTGATGTGTTAGAATTTACCATAGGTTTTAAATCTAGTCTTGAAGCAATGCTCCTATCTATAGCAACACATATAAGCCCTCTAGCATGCGTTGCCATAAAATTTACATGTTTTGGCGTAGAAAAAACAGAAGCATAAACTAAGTCACCTTCATTTTCTCTGTCCTCATCATCAACCATAATCACCATCTTGCCTTTTTTAATATCCTCAATCGCTCTTAAAACTCGTTGTATAGATGTCATTCATTCTTCTTTATTTTGTAAATATTCTTAACATTGTAATCAAAGTTAGCTAAAAAACATTATAAAAACAAAAAGACTTGACAAAATAATATATTTTGCATATAATTCCGACCCAATAACAAATAAACATCTTGTTATTCATCATCGCGGAGTAGAGCAGTTCGGTAGCTCGTCGGGCTCATAACCCGAAGGTCACAGGTTCAAATCCTGTCTCCGCAACCAAATTTTACTATTATGTCTTATACTTATTGGGGTGTCGCCAAGCGGTAAGGCACTGGTTTTTGGTACCAGTATTCGGGGGTTCGAATCCCTCCACCCCATCCACTTTTCAATCTAAACAAATCCGAAAAAGTCTAAAAACTCCCTAAAATACGAAACTCAAAAAAATAAAATTCGCCAATTCTAAAAACAAGTGCAATTTCGACTTAATTAAAAAAATGGGTGCGTAAAACACCCTTCAAGCTATGGTATATTGGGAATAAACAAAGGATTTTTTATAAATGACTGTAAAAAAGTTCAAAAATCTGTCCATATTGTATATCAAAAAGTATTCAAAATAGAGGCTCAAGAAGAGGGATAAAACGATATT
>JALVUF010000069.1 GCA_027023805.1 Helicobacteraceae bacterium | reverse complement strand
AAGGCTACTTGAGTTGCAATCTTTTAAATCTATAAACCCACTCCAGTCTGGCGCGTTAAATTTTTCGTTCCATGTACCTCTGAATCCTGCATCATCATACCCTATCCATTCTAAGACAGCGCTTTTACCTAGACCTGATGGTGCATCTGCTAGTGATGTATAAGAAGATCCATCTCTAACAATTACAGATGGTTTGATACGGTATGAGAGGCGATTGGTGATCTCCTGAAGTGCAAAACCCGTACTTTGTTCCAGTCTGTTTTGTACAGTTGAAAAAACATAATTATCGTACGCTTTTATAAGCATCTCAACGCCAAATTTTGCGATAATGCCGATAATGACAATTACAAAAATAAGTTCCATCATAGTAAAAGCTTTGTGTTTCATTTATAAATAACCCTTGAAGCAAAATTTGTTTCACCGATATTGGCGGTGTATGATCTGAGTACGACAATAGTTTTTTTTGTAGTGGCATTGAGCAGTTTTACTGTTACCATTTTGATATTTGTCGGTGTTGTTTGACTACCTTTATCACCAAATCCAAATACACTCGTTGTTGTATTTGGATCTGTTATATAACTAACGGTTGTATCTGTTTCATAAGCATTTTTATAGCCTTGGGCTGATGGCTTTTGATTTATAAACGGAGATATGGTACTTGTTTGACATAAAGGATTGGGACTTGATGGCTTTAAGCCTGATATATTCGCATCGCTGGCATTATACTCATGAAAGCGTCTGTGTCCCGGCTCTAAAACAGCGCCAATTCTAAAGCTGCCGTTTGTATCATTTTTGTCAAGATTGTTAAGGTGCCTATTGTAAATAACGCTACCACCCGGTATAGCGACTATTTTATCATAGGTGCCGTTGTTGTCCACAGAGTTTGCATCCCATGGATAGCTCAGTACCTGCATCATTTGTGCTGAAGCTCCAAAGATTGCCTCTTGGTTGATGTTTGCCTCTAGTGCGTTTGAGTTTGTACGCATCATGCGCGGCAGTGCGATAATGACAATAGCCATAATAACTATAGCAAAGATAAGTTCTATCATTGTAAAAGCACCTCTTTTTACCATAATACCCTCTGAATTGTTACGGCAGATGCGTTTGAATCAGTTGAAGTGTTTGTATCTTGAACTCCAGCCCAGTCGCCACGTGCTTTGTAAAAACCGACATTAAAATCATCTGTTTTAGCTTTTGGATTATACATATTATATATAAGCCAAGAAGGGGCATTAATCTTCATGGTTGTTCGATATGGATAATCTTGCGATCCGTTATATTTCAATGAAAAATATGCCGGTGATGCCGTTGTTGGAGGAGTGGCAGTCACGTTTGGAGGCGACATATCTTCTTGCAAGCTGGTGACGTTACCATCTTTTGAGGCTACGTTATGTTTGTTGATATACCAGTTAACAGAATCTACTCCTACTTGGGTATTGTTGCCGTCTGGTAAAAGTGATTTTTTAGATGCATTGTCATCATAAACTTCATAATAAATCTTCCCACTTCCGCTAGAACCTTGATATTTATAATCAGGTGCATGGACTCTTCCATAATAAAATGTAACTGTTTTATTAAGATCTAGAACACCGGTTGTATTTTTATCGATTAAATCAGCATAAAAAGAACAATCACAACTTACAGCAAGACTCTTAAAAGTGATACGTTGCGGATTTACAGGACTTGTCTGGTTTCTGTCAAAATTAAGATTTAATCTCTGAGATATTACACCTTTTAGATTTTTTGTAAAATTGCCATCACTAAGTTGTATCGCGTCTAAAGGTGAGTTTAGTGTACCTGTAGTATTTGACTCAATTTGGCCGGAGGCATTTAAGTCATGAAAGATATAGAGAAATGACGGCGTAGTCGTTATGTTTGTTTTGCTTATATTGATGTCTATAGGCTTTGCATAGCATTGCGCTACAAAGTTACTAAGCGTTGCATTATCTTCACCCTCTGCTTTAATCTGTCCATTTAGATGAAATGACATATTTTCATCAGCTGTGTTATTGATATCTGACATGTAAACAAATGAGTTAGGAGTGCCAAAATCTGTTTTGTTATGGTCTAGGCCAAGTGAAGGTTTGATGGTAGCTAGGTTAAACTTATATGGGTGAAATGCAACGTTGATATCACGGTATTTTAAATTTAAAACGTTATTGTCTGCATCACTGCTGATATCACATCCATTTAGTTGTGATGAATTTGTTGGTTGTACTACTGAGCTGTTTAGTGTGCAATCAGGCATTGGTTTTCCATTTTTATTAGTCTCAAAGTATGGTCTTGTATGGTGCGCCATATAAGCTGGATTATGATCTACATTTGTCCATGTGGAGTCAACCATCTTCAATATATATCTTCCTACCTGTGATAATGATGTATTCATATCGGCAGAACCGTTTTTAAAACTAACATTTATATCATGATCGGTTATATCGTTACATCCACTTACGTTTTGTGATGTCTGAGGACTCCATCTGTAGCTTGCGTTATCATCTGAGATGTTACTTAGTGTTGTGTAAAAGCCGGGAGATGCGTTGTTGTCTTGTGCATTGACGGCAGTCACGTTAAGATCGTACTTGTATCCTGCCGCTAGATTTTGTGTCAGTATTGTTGTTGTGTTATTCTCTGCAATCTTATTTTTATGTATAGGATTTGTCTGATTTTGGTCGTTGATTTTGATATAAAATGCGGCGGGACGGATAGCAAAATTATCACGTGAGCAAGTCTTTATTTTTGCTCCTGAAGTATTCCCATCTTTGTAGTAACTGAGTCTAAATGCCGCATTTCTGACAGCTTTGTTAAAAAAGCCAGCATTTTGCATAGCTATTTTATTTAAATCAGTTATATATGTATTTTTCTTTAAAACAGCTGAAACACTTTTTGTGCTTATGATAGTTGCATTTTGGTCTGTACATGATGCTGTTGCATAGTGAAATCCTGCTACATTTATCATATCAACCGTAACATTTTGATCTTTTGCAACTTTTTTTGATTTGTTGAGGTCGTTGGGGTCCATCGACTCAACAAGATAATTGTCTGTGTATCTTTTTACAATTTGAGTCGGAAGATTGTAGTAGTATTTAGATGACAAAGAATTGTTTTGGTCTGCTTTATAAACTACATTAAATCTCCCAGGAACAGGTTGATAGTAAGAGCCGCTTTGACATGGATTCATATCTTGAATATTTGTTGTCACATTGTCCAAGGGTGTACTTACCCCATTAATAACTACATGTAGATTATACTTAAGTGTAACATTTATAGGCATATTATCAATTTTTGTTCGGTTCGCATCAAGACTATAAGAAGCATAAAAATAGTCCAAAGAGCCTACATCCCCTATAGGGATATTGTTCACGTAGTTTCCAGTGGAGCTAACATTGAGATCACTGTCAGGAATAGGTTGCCTCTTTTTATTTGGTGGAGTAACATAGACAGTTTCTGGTTTATATTTTACAATTGAAGTGTTTAGATCAACATCAAGAGTAAGGTTTTTAATAGTGATATCCGAGTTTTCAAGGTTTTTAAAATAGAGTTTTATATTTATGGGCTTAAATTTGTCGAAAGTACCATCAAGTAAAGGAGGTTTAATGCTTGGCGCGGTTATAAAGTATCCATTTTGTCCGTA
>JALVUF010000068.1 GCA_027023805.1 Helicobacteraceae bacterium | reverse complement strand
ATGGTGCGGACGAGAGGACTTGAACCTCCACACCTTGCGGCACCAGATCCTAAGTCTGGCGTGTCTGCCAATTTCACCACGTCCGCGAAAAAAGTCATGGTACGCCCTAAAGGATTCGAACCTTTGACCTACGCCTTAGAAGGGCGTTGCTCTATCCAGCTGAGCTAAGAGCGCATCTTGGTTATTGGTGCGCCCGATAGGATTCGAACCTATAACCGTCGGATCCGAAGTCCGATACTCTATCCAGTTGAGCCACGGGCGCACTGTATTTAAGTTGTTATCATCTTTAATAATCATTAAATGGGGTGAGATACGGGTCTCGAACCCGTGACCCCCGGCACCACAAACCAGTGCTCTAACCAACTGAGCTAATCTCACCATCAAATATCTAAATAAAACTGGTCGGGGTGAAAGGACTCGAACCTTCGGCCCCCTGGTCCCAAACCAGGTACTCTAACCATACTGAGCTACACCCCGACAAATCAACCAACCAAACATTATTATGCTCATTAGTGAGGCGAAATTATATTGGATTTTACACAATTTGTCAATACATTTTTTACATTTTTATTTAAAATAGGTATAATTCACCGAAATTATAAAAAAAGAGTTACATGCAAATAGCACGTTTTAGCAAGATTGGTTTTATAATGGCGGCAACGGGAAGCGCTGTGGGTCTTGGCAATATCTGGAAATTTCCATATCAAGCCGGTAAATATGGTGGCGGTGCATTTGTGCTTGTTTATCTCATCACCGTTCTTGTAGTTGGATTTTCTATAATGCTGACTGAAATGCTGATTGGTTATCTTGGCAGAAGCGATACTTTTTCAAATTTTGAGAAACTGGCCCCTAGGCATAAAGCAAAGTGGAGATATGCAGGCATGCAGGCATTTTCATCTATCTTGATTATGGCATTTTATGCCGTTGTAATTGCCTGGGTGCTAAACTATATAGTCACCTCTTTTTCCCTGCTGCCATCTTCTGTAGCGCAGGCAAAAAGCACCTTTAGCGGTATGTTGCAATCAGGCTTTTTTGTGCAGTTTTTTTATCTTACCGTTACATTTGTTATCGTAACGGCTGTTATTGCGCGTGGGATTAAAGGTGGGATAGAAAAGTTAAACCTTGTTTTAATGCCTCTGCTGTTTTTAATCATAGGCGGTATGTTTTTGTATGCAACAACATTTAGCGCATTTTCCCATGCTGTTACTTTTATGTTTAGACCCGATTTTACAAAACTGACAACGACTGCATTTGTAACAGCCGTAGGTCATGCTTTTTTTACGCTCTCACTTGGCATGGGTGCAATTATGACCTATTCGGCATCTTTGCAAAAAGGTCAGAGTCTTGTTAAGAGTTCATTATTGATTATTTTCTTTGACACTTTAGTTGCCATACTTGCAGGACTTATGTTATTTACGTTCTTATACCAATACGGGGGCAAACCATCGGCGGGTCCCGGTCTTGTGTTTATCTCTTTGCCCGTAATTTTTTATCAAATGGGAGGTGTGGGAAATTTTTTATCTATCATCTTCTTTATAGCATTGGCTTTTGCTGCTATCACTTCTGCCGTTTCTTTGGTTGAACCTACTGTTCAGTATTTTATGGATAGAAATGGCTGGAAAAGAACAAAAGCCTCCGTGATTATCGGTCTGTTTTTCTATATATTTGGCATAGTTGTCATCATGTCACAAACTATCCATTTCTCTTCGTATCTAACATGGGGCGGTCGCAATCTGTTTAGTTGGCTTGACTACTTAACGGCCGCGCTATTACTGCCTCTTGGCGGTCTTGTGATGTCAATTTTTGTCGGTTTCATTATGCCAAAATCGCAAGTTGAAAAAGTTCTGCGCCCCGAACTTGGATTTTTATTTAACGCATGGTATTTTAATATAAGATACATAGCGCCAATTTTACTTATGGTTGTAATTGTGAGTTTGCTTAGCGCCCAATAATGGCGTTAAGACCTGCCTATAAGCCCATCTGTCGGTGAAGAAGCAGTTGCATAAGGGCGTTTTGCAATTCTGCCTGCAAGATAACTCATGCGTCCTGCGATAACTGCATGTTTCATAGCCTCTGCCATCATCATAGGATCTTTTGCCTGAGCTATCGCTGTATTTGTAAGTACACCGTCAGCTCCGAGCTCCATTGCATAAGAAGCATCGCTGGCACATCCTATACCTGCATCTACAATCACGGGCAACCCGACAGCATCTTTTATAAAAACTACATTATAGGCATTTTGAATACCTAAACCGCTTCCAATAGGCGCTGCTAGAGGCATGATGGCCGCAGCTCCTGCATCTTCAAGCCTTTTAGCCATGATAGGATCATCGGAGGTATAAGCCATTATCGTAAAGCCCTCTTTTGCAAGTATCTCACACGCTTTAATAGTCTCTAAAACATCCGGATAAAGAGTTTTATTGGTATCGCCTATAACTTCTAGTTTAATAAGATCTATCCCTGTTGCCTCGCGCGTCAATCTAAAAGTAGTGATTGCGTCTTTGGCTGTTGTGCATCCTGCTGAATTTGGCAAAAATTTTACATTTGTTCCTTTGAAAGTATCGCGTAAATTATCTTTTGTGGGATCTGTTATGTTGAGCCTTCGTACAGCTACGGTGATTAATTCACTGCCTGATGCCAAAGTTGCCGTTTTTGTAGTATTGAAATCTTTATATTTTCCGCTTCCGACGATTAATCTGCTGTTTAATTCATATTTTCCGATTTTTAGTTTATGCATATCTTTTTCCTTTGTTTGTACAACTAAGCTTTTATATCACAATAATTCTTATGATTCATATAAAATTTTCACGATAGCCTGTGGAAGTAATTTATATTCAAGTTCTTTAATCTTACATGTAAAGCTCTCAAGCGTCTCGTTATTGCTTTTTTTAAATCTTTCTTGAACTATAATCTCACCCCCGTCAAGCTCATCTTCAACCCAATGAACAGTAACTCCCGCCTCTGTGTCTTTATCATCAAATGAGTCTTGTATGGCTCTTGCGCCCTTGTGTTTTGGTAAAAGTGACGGATGAAGATTAATGGCTTTTATATTTTTCGTAAATTCGGGAGTTAATATCCGCATAAAACCTGCCAATACTGTCAAATCAGGCTTGTAGCGACCAATCAGCTTAACTAACGCCTTGTCATGCTCTTTTCGTGAATTAAAATCATTATGCCTTAAAACTTCACTTTTTATAGGTAAATTTATAAGTCCCTTTGCCTTTGGATTATTTGTTATTGCACACACGACTTTGCACTCTTTGTTGTGAAGTTTTTTGATGATATTGTGAAGATTTCTACCCTCGCCGCTAAATAAAACAACAATTTTTTTCAAAGATATTTTATCCCCCCTATAAGATCCTCCGGAGATAGAGAAAAACTGGAGCCGTCATACCCTAAAGCCAGTTTTACATGTGCTAAAGAACCGTTTATTGCGGCTTGCAGGGGTGTGTAACCTTGCGCCAGCAATGAAGCTATAAGTCCACTTAAAACATCTCCGCTTCCCCCTTTTGCCAGCACGTTTGTTCCATGTGGATTAACAAACAGCTTATCATCTTGCGCAATCAAAACATTTGCCCCCTTCAATACTAAAACGGCATTTTTAAATTTTTTAGCAAATGCTCTTGCATAAAAAAAACGGTTACTCTGAAGCTTGTCTACCGTGATATCTGCTATACCGCTTACATGTAAAAGAAAAACAAATTCCTTTGGATGCGGTGTTAAAACAATATTTTCCCGTTGCAGTAAAGCAGGCATCATTTTATGATAAAATATATCTGCATCAAGCAGCAGGGGCAGATTATGGTTTAAAAGCGTATTTAGTTTATCTGTATCAAAGCTAATGCCTAGTCCCATGCCTAATGCAATAGCCGTTGTTTTTGCGGGAATTTCTCTACCAATCATCAATTCATACGGCACTGCTATCTCACGACTTGCAACAAGCGTAACCAAAGCTGCTCCAAAACGAAATGCGGCTTTTGCACAAAATACTCCCGCACCCTGTTTTTCACCGACAAGAACACTAAGATGACCAAAATTTCCTTTGTGGGTATTTTGCATATCTCTGATGGGAGGCTTAAAATCACTTAACTCAAGCAGTTTTGTCGGTGAGAGCGTCTCATACACATTGCGCGATACACCCAAATCAATTACACTTATCTTGCCTACCGCGTCTTTTGCGCTGTCGCTAAAAAATGACTCTTTTAATGCGCCCATGCTAAGCGTGTGATGAGCCTTAAAAACATCTTCACTGCACTTGCCGTCAACTCTTAGTCCTGTCGGCACATCGCACGCAATCTTAACACCCTTTAACTCATTTAACGCCCTTACATGTAAAGCCGTCTCAGAGTTTAACGGGTTTTTTAAGCCTGTTCCGATAATCGCATCCACAACCACATCGGCTTCGCATATTTGCTTTGTAAATAAAACACCTAAACTCTCAAGCCTCTTAAATTGAAGCTTTGCCATATCTGACTTTGGCTGTTTAAAAAGATGCACAAATACCTGATAATCTTTATCTAGCATGCGCGCTGCCGCCATACCGTCAGCTCCATTATTTGAAGCACCGCAACTTATTAAAACCCGACTATTTTTAGAGAAGTTTTGTTTTATAAAATCAGCAATACCGCTTGCGGCATGCTCCATCAGTATATCTTCACTTAAATGAAAGTCATGATAGCAACGCTGATCTAAAGAAGCTGTTTCATAAAAAATATTTTGCATTACTCTTCTTCATAGATATATTCGTCAATCTCCACCATATTGGTCTCAATATCATTTAGTATCAAAGTACGTATGCCCGGTCTATTTTGGTAAAGAAATTTATTTTTACGAAGAGTTTTTAAAATGGCGGTATTAAAATAATCGGCATTTGAGCATTTTCCTACAAACAAGAATGTAAAAAGCAGTTTTAATTTTGGATTTTCAAATATCTCGTTTGGCTGTGATAAAAAAGTCATTCCATGCTTTTTGAGATTTAAAAATCCAAACATATACAGAAGAAAATCTTCAAATTTTGCATAAAAACCGTTTAGATTTGCTATATCGTGAAAAAAGTAGTAGTAATGCTCCAGCAGCTCAGGAGTCTGTAAAATATCCGTCAACTTGCTTCTTACATCTTTTTGAGTTGAGAAAAAATTTGGATTTACCGCCATATATATATGTTTTCTCTCAGACACCAGCTGTGTAAACTCCTCTAAAAATTTATCACTCTCATCAAAACGTATGTAATTAAAATATTTATCTTTGTATCTTAGCTCCACTTCCTCTTCATTAGAATTAGCAAAATCCAGATAAAGCGTAGAAATTTCATTGTCTATAACATAATTTCTTATTTTACATGCGAGATTTGTCTTTCCAGAACCCTCTTCCCCTAGTATTAAAGTATTATAATAAAGCGTCCTTTTATCTAACCTCAACTTATCAATACTATTTATATAACGTCCTATTAAGTCTCTCATTTTTTATCCTTTAGCCTTATTTTACCAAAATAACTCTTCCTTTTTTATAATCAACGCACCTAAATGATAGGTTTAATTGAGGGCGTTTAAAATGAATTGGCATATGATACGAGGCATCATATGCCACTCCTGTTTCATCAAGCAAACTTACAATTTGAATATATTTATAATTTTTACTCTTACACACAGCGTTTGCGTCATTTATTACTATCTTATAAAGTGACGACATAGAAGATTGGTTGTCGCCACTAGCTTTGGCAAGATACACTACATTTGGATTAAACTGTTTTGCCAAAGCAGCATTATTGGCACATCCTGCCAGCAATACCGCCATTAGTAAAATAAAAATATTCATAAACTCTCTTTTACATACAGATTTTGCAGTTCTTTAAATATCAAGCTTAAAATATTTAACGCTCAATGGATTTAAATCTACGCGTATCATATCTTCTTTATGTGAAATTGTAAATCTTTCGGACTTAAAAACTCTTTTTCTACTGCTATCTTCTCCATTAAATTTTTTAGCATCTGAATTAAAAATAAGTTTGTATTTACCTTCTGTTGAGACGGGTGCGTAATAATCTTCCAGTCTCTTACCGGAGAAATTGCATACAACGACAACCCTTTCATTATCATATATTCTCTCAAACACTATGGCATTGTTTTGATAATCATCTTTATTACACCATGTAAAATTCTCCCGCTTGTCGTGCCATAATGCCTTTTCGTTTTTATAAACCTTGTTAAGCTCCCCAACAAGATTGGACAGTCCTGCATGTGCCGGAAAATCTAAAACAGACCAGTCAAGTTCGCCCTCATAATGCCACTCATTAAATTGTCCGATCTCATCGCCCATAAAAAGCAGTTTTTTTCCTACAAATGCATACATAAAGCTATACATTGCGCGTAAATTTGCAAACTTCCAGTCATAAAGCCCACTCATTTTATTGATAAGTGAGCCTTTCATATGCACAACCTCATCATGACTAAGCGGTAAAATATAATTTTCTTCAAAAGAGTACCAAAACATAAAAGTCAGCTCATGATGGTGGTATTGTCTGTTTATCGGGTCAAGCTTAAAATACCTGAGGGTATCATGCATCCAGCCCATATTCCATTTAAAATCAAATCCCAGTCCTTCAGATTTATCTGTAACTCCTAAAAATGCGGTTGACTCTTCTGCTATCATTAATACATCATCACTAAACTTATCAGCTTCGCGGTTAAGGTCTTTTAAAAATGTGATAGCCTCAATGTTAAGGTTATCTCCATAGATATTTTTCTCCCATTCACCCTCCTCTCTGGCATAATCAAGATAAAGCATGGAAGCCACCGCATCTACTCTGATGCCGTCTATATGATACTCTCTTAGCCACCATAACGCGCTGCTAATTAAAAACGATTTGACATAAGGGTTTCCGTAATCAAAAATATTACTTTTCCATTGCGGATGATAACCCCGTTTGGGATCGGGATGCTCATAAAGCGCTGTACCATCAAAGGCTGTCAGTCCGTGACCGTCTGTTGCAAAATGAGAAGGAACCCAGTCTAGTATGATACCGATGCCCGCTTTATGAAAAATATCTACAAACTCTTTAAACTCATCAGGTGAACCAAATCTGGATGTCGGAGCAAAGTAGCCTGTTGTTTGATATCCCCAAGAACCGTCAAATGGATGCTCTGTAATAGGAAGCAGTTCAATATGCGTGAAATTCATCTTTTTGATATATTTGCAAAGTCTTTTTGCTATCTCTTTATAACTTAGATAGCCGCCGTGCTCATCTCTATGCCAAGATATAAGATGAACTTCATAAATAGATATAGGATTATCCTCTTTTTTACCTTTGTTTCTTTGTTTTATCCATGCTTTATCATTAAATTCATATCTGCTTTTAAAAATTACCGATGCTGAATTTGGTTTAACCTCACTATATCTTGCATACGGATCCGCTTTTAAAAACTCTCTACCGTCTTTTGAAGCTATAAAGTATTTATAAGTCTGTCCCTCAACAGCATTTTTTACAGTTACGCTCCAATTTCCTTCATCATCTCTTTTCATAGGATTTGTATCTTTATCATAGGCATTGAAGTCTCCTATCACGCTTACATAGTTTGCATTTGGAGCATACACACAAAAATCAACGCCGCCTCTTCTTACAAAAGATCCATATTTATTATAAAGTCTGCTATCTGTCATCTTTTAACTCCTTTTTTAGTTTTGCTATTTTATAAAGAGCCTCATACTCTTTTGCACTTTTATCCCAACTAAAAACTTCACTCATGCCATTTTGTCGCATGGACTCAAATGTACTTTTATCGTTATAATAAATATCAACAGCCCATTTAACAGTATCCGCAAGCGCTTTACTTGAAGGCTCATAAAATTTAAAACCGTTTGGTTTACTTACTCCATTATCAAGATTGTTGATAGTATCTTCAAGTCCACCTACGGCTCGCACAATGGGAAGTGTGCCATATTTCAATGAATATATCTGATTGAGTCCGCACGGCTCAAACATGGACGGCATCAAAAACATATCGCATCCGGCTTCTATTTTGTGTGCTATTTCATTGTTATAGCCGATATAAGTCGATACTTTTTGCGGATATCTATTTGCAACGTCATTAAAAAATCCCTCCGCCCATCTCTCTCCGCTGCCTAGTATCACAAACTGTACATGTAAGCGCAGTATCTCCCATATAGCCCCGGCTAAAAGCTCCAGCCCTTTTTGCTTGGCAAATCTTCCTACAAAGCCGATAAGCGCCACATTTTCATCTTCAAGAAGGTTAAAGATTCGCTGAAGATCTTTTTTGCACCCCTTTTTGCCCGACATATCTTCAGGAGTGTAGTTTTTAACTAAAAATTTATCTTTTTGTGGATTCCATTCATCATAATCAACGCCGTTTAAGATACCAAACAGCAACTCTCTGCTTCTTAAATATCCATCAAGTCCCCAACCAAACTCCGGCGTGCATATCTCTTTTGCATATTTTGGACTAACAGTATTTAACGCATCGCTTCTCATAATGCCGGATTTTAAAAAATTGACTCCGCCAAACTCCTCTAAATTATCACTGGTAAAACTCTCCCAGCCGACTTCAGCGGCATCTATGATATGTTTTGAGAATTTACCCTGATGCTGCATATTGTGGATAGTAAGCACACTTGCAGCATCAGCCAAAAGAGGCTCATATCTATAGACAGATTCAAGCATCAACGGCATAATTGCCGTATGCCAGTCGTTTGCATGGATTATATCAACTTTAAAGTTTAGTTTTTTTACAAGCTCAAAAGCCGCTTTACTGAAAAAAACAAATCTCTCATCATTATCGCCGTACGAATACCCATGCTCGTCCGTATAAAGATCGCCTCTGCCGAAATATCTCTCATAATCTATAAAATAAATATCTACTTGACCCATCTTGCATGTAAGCACTTCGCACCAAAACTCTCCCCAAATGCCCATAGCAACACCCATCTCTCCTAATGAGGTTAGTTTTGATTTATCTATTTTGTAATATCTGGGCATTACCACTTTTATATTATGTTTTAGTTTCTTGAGTGCTTTTGGCAGAGCTGAGGCAACATCCGCCAACCCTCCGCTTTTTGCAAATTCTGCTACTTCGCTAGCTGCATATAAAATATTCATATCTTCTCCTACACCGATCTGTTTAAAATTTTAACGGCGAATTCAGGCTCGACTGCATTTATGTGCATATCTTGCGATAGCTCAAATCCCGCTAGGTGAAAGATTCTCGGGTAAATACGCAATGCAAAAAGATGAATCATCTCTATATCATCAAAAAAATCCTCAGAATCAAAACTTTTATTAATAGGCGGCTCTAAAAAATCAAAATTAAAATCAAACTCTCCCAACTCTGACGTTAAGAGCTCCATACTCTTTTGAAGTATCGAGCCTAATGACTCCAATCTATCATCATCAAGACAGGTTATAGATGAAAAATCATCATTAGGCACTATCATAACCTCAAATGAATACAAACTGGCATAAGGCATAAAGGATGTAAAATATTGATTTTTAAGTAAAATCCTTTTATCTTGCGCCGACTCCTCATCTGCTATTTCGCGAAGCAGTGAGCGGCCATACTGCCTATAATGCCTTAAAAGAGTCATAAACTGCTCTTTTTTTGAAACCGGCACAACAGGCAGACCTATAATTTGCGTATGAGGATGTGACTGACTTGCTCCTGCTTTTACACCGCTATTTTTAAAAATACTCAAATATTTTATTCTCAAATCTTTTTTAAGATCATCTACTCTTGCCTTGATAGTTTTTAAAAGAAAAAAATACTCTTTAGACGTAAATGCATCCATTTTCTTATGCGCGGGAGTGTCTATGATAATCTCATGCACGCCAAAACCGCTCATCTTTTCAAAAAAACCCTCCCTTTGAATCTCAAATCTTGTATCAAGATTTACAGCCGTAAAAAGGTTTGGAATAACCCGCACTTCTATATCACCGTTATTGTCTTTTAGGGAAAATATCTCATGTTCTAGCAGATGTTCATTATGCTTACAAAAAGGGCAGTTGTCGTCTTGTAGATTTAATTTAAACGCTTCATTTGGTTTATGAAATCTCTCCGGCGCTATTACAACATACCTATTGTCTAGTTTTGAATATCTTATTTCTGACATACGATTTTTCCTTTTATTGAAGCCTTATCCATAAAATCTATCGTAAAAGCCATTGAGACTCCCTGGATAATACTGTCAAAACCACTCTCGCTTTGTGAAAATGTTTTTATCAAAAAATAACTAAGTTTTTTAGGTTCATCAAACAATATTATGATATCTCGCTTGCCGTAAGCATCTTTAAACACGAACTCTTTAGCTATCATTACGCCTTTGTCTTGCACTAAGATGTTATTTAGCAGCAAATCATCATAGTGCGCAAAATGAAGGTTTACCTCTAAAATATATGTGTATGTTCCCCTAAAGTTCAACTCAAAATCAAAATCAAAACCATTGTCTATAAAATTATACCGTTTTATCAAATTGTCATGTTCAAAGATGAGTGTTTGGTTGGATATATTTTCTTTAAACACCTCTTTGGTGAAATCTTTTACGGTATGAAAATCACCGCTTATAAACTTGTCCGGCAAAAAATCACTGCTGATAAAATCCATAAAAGAGAGTCTTTCGTATCTATCGAAAAATATCTGTTTTTTTATACTTTCATCTATTGTATGTTTGATATTATGAATAGTCTGAACACCTTTTGTCTGATTTGTGTCCTCTTTGGAGGTCAATAAATTCTCATGATAAAACTCTTCTCGCCGCATTAGAGTATTTTGATAATTAAATAGATTTTCTCTGTCATCAAACTCTATTAATGTACCTCCTTTGCAGGAGAACCGGAATATCATATTTTCTGTTGGGATTTTTATCTGAACACAACCGGTCATCTCAACATCTTTTACCTCTATATCCTGCGTAGCTGATGTGTTTTCACACTCTATAAGGTACCTGTAGGCGTTATCTCTTAAATTTGGCAGATAAATCCCCCCAAAAGCCCCATGCCAAAATACATCATTTGTCTGAAGCTTGTAAAAAGAATCGCTTTTAAGCCGTCTAAACTCCATCATCCTCTTATGGATTCTATTGGATTCACTATATTTTAGAAAAAAGTTTTTCCATAAACCGCCACGCAAAAACTGCATGCTGTCATCTGCTAAGAGTTTACCGTAGTGCTCATATTTTTCTATATCGATTTTCTTTAAGCTCCATTCGTTCATCTCAAGGTATGAGACATCTTGTAAATACACAAGACCTTTAGAGCTGTTTTGCTCGTAATATTCGTTAAAATGCCGACTTGCTATCTTTTTTGATGCTAAAATGCGCTCAATAAACTCTTTAAGCCAGCCGCTTTCATACACCAGCTCATAAGTTTTTGGCCAAAGACCGAATTTCTCCAGATCATCAAAAATAATTGCACACTCTTTATTTTCTATCACATGTATCGCGTCATCAACCCGCCAAAACGGTATAGCATATCTTAAATCTTTATTTACGGGAAACAATGAAAGCTTCTCCCCTGCTTCTTCTGTCGTGTAAAAGCCATCGATATCTTTAATACCGCTGCTATATAGATGATAATCATCGACAATGCTGTATGAAACACCGCACTGCTTTAATGAAGATATTATATTATCATCCCATACTCTCTCAGTCAGCCACAGCCCTTTTGGACGCTGTTTAAAATTCTCATATATAAACTCATTTAGCTGTTGTATCTGTGCTATTTGTGATTCTTTATCAATAGATGCCAGTACCGGCTCATAATATCCGCCTGTAAAAAATTCAATATTGCACTTTTTTATATCTTCAAAAATATTGGTGTGGTTATCTTTTATGTATTTTAGTATCCAGCCGCTGCTATGAAGCGCAAATTTAAATGTATTATAACGGCTTAAAAGCTTAAAAAAAGGTCCATAACAACTTTTAACGGCATTTTCTACCGCTTCAAAAAAGTTATCTACGGGTTGATGCATATGCACGCCAAAGAGTAGTGTCGTTTTCATATTATTTTCCATTTATATAAACCAATTATCTGCAAAATCGGTATTTTTATCTATCTCTATGCCACCGTTTAATGGAACTATCTGGTTGTTAAAATCAAAACGCACATGAAATAGATTTCGTTTTGTTATATTTTTATCTATACTTATTTCGATGATCTCATCGCTTGCAATTTTAATATATGTATCACTGTACTGTTTGCTTACTTCATAGCTATTGCCGTCTTCTTCGATGGTTACGGTGAAGCCGTCTACATTTGCGATATCTCCTACAATAGCAAAATAAACAAATAATTTATCCATACCAAAATAAACTCTATCAACCGTTCGCTTCATATCCATAGTGGAGTAATATCTGTCCTCGTAAATCACACCCGCGCCATGCCACTCAAATATAGATGAGAATTGTCCATCTATCACAGGAGTTATATAGTGCTGAGGCTCTATCATGCTTTGCCTACTTTGATCATGTGCGATAGGCACAAGCAGCCATGACGGCGGGTCTTGTTTCATAAGCTTAAAGATATCTATGAGATGTTTTCTAAAAAGTTCATCAAATTCAAGCGCAAAATCCGTATAATGCCCTTTTCCATACCACCAAAACCAGTCGCTACACTCTGCTAATAAAAACTTCTCTTCTATCTGCTCATTTTTTTGCCCGCTTTTTATGTAGCTTTGTTTTGTTTTAAACAGATACTCCCATGCTTTATTTTTTTCATCATCGCCTATCCAGGTGTTAAAGTCCGCATATATCCAACTTCCGGGTTTTATATATGCTAGCTCTTTGCACTCATCTAGTGTAACATCTTGGGCTCTTATAAGCTTAGTTTTTGTTTTTAATGTATTAAACAGATCTTCTAAAAAATCATATCCGCCGTTAGGATAAAATTCCCATGCATTTTCTCCGTCTAGTATAACAGATACTACTTCGCCCTCTTTTGTGTTTGGCAGGGAGGAGATAAAATCCGAAACAGCATCTTTTGTGTCATATGTTTTATATTTAAATCCTAACAGATCGCTTAACGCGCGATCTCTAAAAAAGATGATAACACCATCTTTTTTATACGGTAAAAATTGATTTGCCTCTCCGCTTTTATGCAATATCTCTTCATCGGTTGCAATATATTTAATACCTTCATCCCCACACAAAGAGATACTTTTTTCATCCACACCGCCCTCTGCGGGCCAAAAACCTTTTGTTTTTATGCCGAATGTCTCATAATATATCTGTTTTGCTTTTTTGATATGCTTTAGCCCATCTTCTGCCAAGCTTACAGGATTATCCGGCAAAATAGTTGCCGCATTTGCTATTTTGGCGTTGTTTATATCTAATAAAAGAGGAAGAATCGGGTGGGCGTATGGGGTTGTAAAAAGAGAAATAACACCCTCCTTCGCCAATTTTTTATAATACGGCAAAATAGTTTTAATAAATGCGATAAGTTTTGAGAACAAAAACTCCTTATCGCTTTGGAAAAAATCTTTTTTCTCTATAAATGTTGAGAGCTCCTCTTTTAGATATTTACCGCACCAAGAAAGCATAAACAAAACCTCAAGCACAACAAACTGTCTGTCATCTAAGAGATCAAACTCAAGCAGCTCTGCAAAAGTACCGTTTATAATCAGATTTGGTTGTATTGATTTTATAATTTTGAGAACATACTGCTTATCGTCTTGTGTTAGTTTTGAAGGCTCAATATACCAAAGCGATAAAAATCTGTCTCTATGTGGCGCGCTCTCATAAATCTTTAACTGCTCTATCAAAGTGGCTGTTACATTAAAAGTGGCTCTTATGCCGGTTTTTTCTATAAGGTAAGGCATATCAAAATAATCTTTTATAGCATGTAAAAAAACCCAGGGCATCGATATCTCGTCATCTCTTAAATATGACGGTTGATGCATATGCCAAAAAAAATGAAGTTTCATATCAACTAATCCATGTTTGTATTTTTTCCCTAAAGTCTTGTGATATCTTTTCTCCTGTCTCTTTGGAAGCGGCCTGTATATACAGATGAACGCTGTCGTAATAATCATCTGGTATCAAAAGTATCCAGTCTGTTTTATTAAAAAATATTTTAATACCATCATCGTGAGTCGTGTTTTTATCTTTGGAGCCTTCTAAAAACCGGCGCATGATAGTACCTTTTTTATTTGACTTAACGGCAATCTCTATATGTTTATAATAAAAATCAGGTATGCTCTCTCGCATCTCTTTTAGCGTTACATGATAATTGCAAAGAAGCTGCATTAGTTTTACGGATGAATATATCGCATCAGTCTGCCATCCAAACTCAACAAACGAAAACATACCGCTTACATCAGCCAAAAGGTCAAACTTATTAATAAAGCTTGCTTTTTTACCCATCAGTTTACCTTTTGTAATCCTGAGATTTTTGAATTCATCATCCATAAAATCAGGCGCCCAGGCAGGCAGATAAACTCTATAATTTTTCTCTTCTTTATTTAAAAGGCAAAGAACCGTCAATAAAAGACAGTGATCTTCTAGCACAAACCCGTCTCTACAAACATATTCAGCTTTTTGACCGTTTGGATACATAAAGATACCTAAATCAAGATGAAGCGAAGTTACTATTTTAGATAGCTTTTCTCTGGAATCTTTTATCTTGTCTGAGAGCTGAACCAACTTCTCTTGAGATGCATAGGCATTTAGCATGATGGAATCTATATCAAAATGGTTTAATATTTGCGGATAAATATCTGAAGTCATACCATACATCAAATCAACAACTATTCGTGGTTTACTGTCTGAGTTAAATTCACCTATTAGGCTATCGACATCTTGTATATATCTCTGCTTAGTTCCCTCTATATATGTAATTGAACCGATTTGCGTAAACTCTACACGTCTGAATTGCTCTCTGAAATAGATTCTCTGAACTGCATCAGAGATTTTTGAATCTATATGCATCCCCTCGCTTGTATAAAAGCTGATTTCCGTTTTATATGGGTCTTCTACAGACTGCCTTACATGTATGCCGCCTACCACATCTTCATCTAAAAGCAATTTATGGCGCATAACATTAGCCGGTACACTTCTTAGATCAAGCGCATTAACCCCTACTGCCAAGATACCCCCTACAACAAATCTTTTTATCATGCCTGATGCCTGATGATAATCACGTGAAACATAAAGGCTGCTTCCGATTGGAAAAATAGAGGCAAAGGCTTCAGCCAACTTGTCTGCTATCTCGCCCGTTAATTCCAAATTGGCAACACCTATAACTCTCCCTTTATTAAACACATTAGCCTTAAAGCTATCACCCCATACGACATTACGGCTCACAATTGCTCCTTTTTCTATTTTTTTATCCGGCCAGATTGTTACATCATTTCTTATCTGTACATTTGAAAATACTTTAACACCCTCAGCAATAATAGAACCTTTTTTTATCTCGGCATTATCTTTTATTTTTACATTATTGCAAATAACGGCTCTGTTTATCTCGCAATTTTTACCGATAGATACGTCATCCCAAACAACACAGTCGTTTACAACGGTATTGTCTGCTATGGTAACATTATCTGCTATACAACTTTTCTCAATTATAACATTTTCACCAATTTTGACGTTTTTGCCTATTACGACATCGCCTGTGATAGTTAAGCTGTCTGGGAGATTTTGTGTTTTTGTATGAAGATGACCGTTTTTATATTTTAACGACTCGCCGGGCAATTCAAAATCTATCTTTTTGTTTAAAATATCATTGTGAACATCTCTGTAGCTTTGCGGATTGCCTACATCCCTCCAGTACCCTTCAACCTTGCATCCCCATAAGTCAATTTTTGCTTCCATAAGTGCCGGAAACAGATCTTTGGAAAAATCAAAATCTCCGCTTGCAGGAATAAATTCCAATATATCCGGTTCAATGATATATATCCCCGTATTTATGGTGTCGCTAAAGACCTCTCCCCAGCTGGGTTTTTCCAAAAATTTGATAATTTTATCGTTTTTATCGGTTATTACCACACCAAATTGAAGAGGATTCTCAACGGGAGTTAGCGCAATGGTTAAAAGTGATTCTTTTTTCTTGTGAAAAGAGATTATCTCATTCAAATCAAAATCAGTTACCAAATCACCGCTTATGATGATAAAAGAATCATCTTTTAGTATCTCTCTTGCCTGACCGACCGCTCCTGCTGTTCC
>JALVUF010000067.1 GCA_027023805.1 Helicobacteraceae bacterium | reverse complement strand
AAATATAAAATAATGCGATTAAAAGTCAATAAAAAAGCTATAAGCAACAGTGTGATAAAGACAGCATTGACTCTAGCTATTTTAGCATCGACTTTAAACAATGATATCGGACAAGACTGGGACATTTGGCAACCTTTAGTATAATTATACCAAATAAAGAATTATTACATTATCAAAACATAGTATTTGTTATCTGATTATGAAATGTCATAACTTCCACTTTATTACTTATAATAAAATGCTGTGCCTGCAAATTACGGTATTGTGATTGAAGCTGGGCAATTTTTCTACTTTTATAATAGATCTCATGCTGTAGATATAATCTTGGAAAAATAAATAGCAAAATCATAAATACAACAAGCAACGTCTGTAATAAAAATCCGATACCAAAATGACTATTTTTATCTAAAATAGGAGATATTTCATCTAAAATTTCATTTTTATCACTCATTGTTCAAACTCAAAAACTCTTAATTTTGCACTTCTACTTCTTGCGTTTTGTCTAACCTCCGACTCAGAAGCCATTATAGGCTTTTTGGTAATAATGTTACCCTTTTTATGGTTTGCTTTACATGTACACCTCAAAGCTTCAGGCGGACATATACATTTTTGTCGCCATCTGTGAAATGTCTGTTTAACGATTCTATCTTCAAGCGAATGAAATGAGATGATAGCAACTCTTGTATTTTTTAATTTCATCATCCCTATCTCATCAAGTAATGAACCGAGTTCAGTTAACTCCTGATTTACCTCTATCCTGATTGCCTGCATCAACAGCGTAGCAGGATGTATCTTTTTACCGCTTCGCAGCAAATGCTTTGTTTTATCGCTTAGCTCCTTTGCTGATACAAACGGACGATTATTTACGATAAAAGATGCGACCTGCTTATAATTTTTCATCTCCGCATATTTATATAAAACCTGCTCTAGCTGCCAAAGACTGTAACGATTTACAACATCAAAAGCAGACAGCTCTGCTGAGTTATCCATGCGCATATCAAGATTATCACTCTCAAAAGAAAAACCTCTTTGCTTTTGATCTAGCTGGAGTGAAGATACGCCTATATCTGCTAAAATACCGCGTATGGACAATATATCAATATTTTGCATGATATCTTTTATAACATTTGAAAAACGCCCTTTTTTAATACTGATCCTATCTCCAAACTCTTTTAAACGCCGTGTAGAAAAATCTATTGCGCTTTGATCTTGATCTATACCGATGATTTTAATATTTGGCTTATGACTTAACAGTAAAGAACTGTGACCGCCGTATCCCAGAGTACAGTCGATGATTACGCCATCTTCAATATCTTCAAAAACCTGTAAAACCTCATCTGAGAGTACGGGAATATGTGGAATATTCATCTAATTTGACTTTTTTATGATAAAACTTATAAAATTTTTAACAAGTATGCTTGCTCGCTTATCTTCTCTTGTTATCAGTTTAAATTCTCTTTGAAATTTATAACCTCTGATTTTTATCTCAAAAAGTGTACCCTCTGCCAATTCCTTCTGTACAGACCGTCGTGGAAGGCAGCTTATATAATCAGTGCGAAGCTTTAGAAATTTTATAATGGTCTGAGTATGATCAAGCTCCATGTATATATTTACTTTGTTTGGTCTAATAGTTTCTAAAAATACCGATCTCGTACCCGAGCCGACCTCTCTTAATATCCACTGCTTAGATGAGAGTGAATCAATATAATGAGAACTCTTTTTAGTAAGAGTTGAATCTGAAGTAACAACTACTAAATCGTCTTTCATAATTGTTTGCGAGATTATGCTCTCATCATCATACTCACCTTCAATAAAACCTATATCAAACTCACCGTTTTTAATATATCTTAAAACATCTTTTGTATTAACTGATTTTAATAAAAATTTTATATTTGGGTTTGCATAAAAATAATCATCAATTAGATCCGGTAAAACATAGTCTGAGATTGTAGCACTAGCGCATATACGCAGATGACCCTCTAATTTATGAGTCGTAAAATTGGCATATATATTCTGTAGGGATTCTACATGCAAAGATACCTGCTCCAGTAAAAAAATTCCGCGCTCATTTAGAGTGAGCCTTTTGCCGATTCTCTCAAAAAGACGCTCTGACAATATATTTTCAAGCTCTTTAATGGACATGGAAACAGCAGCCTGCGTGATATTAAATTCACGCGCAACCTCTACAACTTTCTGTGTACGCGCTAATGTTATAAATATATTTAATTGTTTTAGTGTAAACATAACAAAAATCCTTTATAAATGTTATTATATACAAAAGATAATATAATCTAGTTTATATCGATATCTAATACCAAATTCAACTAAAGAGCAGGCATATAGATAAAAGAGAAGCTTCTTTTTGTAGCAAATACTGAAGCTTTTGAAGATCTTTTGTATATTACAAACAATATCTATGAACTTGATTATATACTAAATAAAAATACATTACATCCAAACTGGCTTTTTTCAAAAGTTTTTCAGTCATCTAAGGATAAGACCGCATCATAAGCCACGTCAAACATCTTATCAAGCTCGGCATAAGTTATAATATAAGGCGGCATAAAGTATATCGTAGCACCAAGCGGTCGCAACAACACACCGTTTGCTAAGCCAAATTGATATATTTTCATCCCTATACGCTCACTAGCGTCAAATCCGTTAAGATCAAAAGCACACACCATTCCGGTTTGTCTGATGTTTTTCACTCTGCCGAGCTTATGAAATTTTTGTAATTTAATCTTCATATAAGCTGAAAGATCTTTATTTTTTTCTATTATATTATCTTTTTCAAAAATATCAAGCGTAGCATTGGCAGCAGCACAGGCAAGTGCGTTTCCTGTATAGCTGTGTGAATGTAAAAATGCTTTGTGTTGAGCATATGAGCAATAAAATAAATTATATATATCATCAGTTGTAAGCACTACGGATAGCGGAAGATATCCTCCTGTCAATCCTTTTGAGAGAACCATAAAATCAGGTGTAACCTTCGCCTGCTCACATGCAAACATAGTTCCGCTCCTGCCAAAGCCCGTCATCACCTCATCTGCTATGAGGTAGATGCCGTACTCTTTACATGTACGACTGATTCGCAAAATGAACTCCGGATGATACATATGCATACAACCCGCGCCTTGAATCAGAGGTTCAATAATTATTGCAGATATCACAGAAGCTTTTTGGCTGCACAACTCCTCAAACTTGCCTGCTGCTCTTATCGCCTCCTTTATACTTTGATCTTGTGGTACAGCCGTCTGAACAGATTTAATCATAATAGATTTATATGTATCTTTATAAAGCTCAACATCGCCCACAGAAAGCGCTCCAATAGTCTCGCCATGATAACTGTTTTTAAGAGATACAAACAATGGACGCTCTTTGTTATTGTTTTTGTGTGCATGATAGCTCATCTTTAGGGCAACCTCTACCGCACTTGAACCGTTATCTGCATAAAAGCATTTATTTAAACCGACAGGAGTTATATCGACAAGTCTTTTTGAGAGTTTTATCACAGGCTCGTGCGTAAATCCTGCCAATAAAACGTGCTCTAAACTGTCTAACTGCTTTTTTATCTGATCATTTATATATTTGTTTGTATGTCCAAATATATTTACCCACCAGCTGCTAATGGCATCAATATAACTATTGCCGTCAAAATCTTCAAGATAAACACCATGAGCTGATTTTATAGGTATCAGAGGAAAAATCTCATGGTCTTTCATCTGCGTACAGGGGTGCCAGAGCACATTTAAATCCTCATGCATCAAATCTGTATTATTCATGTCTTAACTCCTTAAGGCGTTATAATAGCAAAAAAAGATTTCTTTTTACAAAATCGATCTATATTTATGCTACTTTAATGCGAAATAGCATAGAATATTACAATTTTTAAAAAGGTATTATTTTAATGATAGACTGGATGCAAAAACACCACAGATGGCTGGTTATAACTATTTGGATTTCTACGATTGCGTTTATAGGGGCTGGTTTTTTTGGATGGGGTCAATATAGTTATGCCAGCAAGTCCGGATCTGTCGCTAAAGTCGGAAATGTAAAAATCACTTACGCTCAATTTAATGACGCCTACAGCCAAATGTTTGAACAATATAAAAAACTCTTTCACGGACATTTTGATAAAGCTCAAGCCAAAGCTATAGGCTTAAAGCCTGAGGTGCTCTCAAAGCTCATAGATCAGGCATTGATACTCAATCTCGCACAAAGTTATCATCTTAGGGTAAGTGATGATGAACTATATAACCGACTGGCATCTCAAAAGATGTTTTATAAAAATGGCAAATTTAGCGATAGAGTATATAAAGCACTTCTTGCTAACAATAATTTGACTCCGCACAAATACGAAAGCACTTTAAGAAGAGAGATGCTGATACAAAAAGTATTACATCTATTTATAACAAACACAACAAATCTTGAAAAAGATACGTTTAGCACAATTTTTAATATACAGGACAAAATTGTCTATAAAGTATTGCATTTAGATGATATCAAGGTGCATGTTTCACAAAAGGAATTAAAAAATTTCTGGAAAAAAAATAAACATTACTTTTTAACAGAGCCGTCATTTAAAATCAGTTATATAGTACAACAGCCCCTCAAGAAATCATATACACAAAAAAAGATAATGCAGTATTATGACATGCATAAGATGAGCTTTACCGCTAAAGATGGTAAAATCTTATCTTTAGATAAAGCCAAAGATAAGGTTATAAAAGCACTAAACAAAGAAGCAACCAAAATCGCGGCATTAGAGACGTTTATATCATTTAAAAAAGATAAACTCCCTGCTCATTTTATCCTTAAAACCATCACAGTAAATCAATCAAAAAACCCTTTTACGGCTAATGTATTAATAAAAATTAATAGTTTAACCCCGCAACACAGATACCTAAAGCCACAGCTTGCACATGGTCATTATATGATTATCAGACTGGATAAAAAAATACCTTCACATGTAAAAACATTTGCGCTAGCAAAACTCCAGGTGCTAAAACAATATACATTACTCAAAAAACAGCGTGCTTTGTTATCACTTGCAAACAAGAGATACAAGCATATTGTAAACGGTATTACATCACCGTTTGTAACAATTGAGGATATATCCAAGCTAAAGATGAAAAACAAACAAGAAGCATCAAAGTTTTTAACGCAACTTTTTCAAAGTAAAACATTAAACGGCTACATTGTTCTTTCAAAAAATAAAATAGTTATATATAATATCTTGGCACAAAAATTGCTTCATAAAAAACAACAGCATATTGATTCAGATATAGATGCCCTAAAGCAACAATTGCTTGAGCAAAATCTTATCAAGGCTCTTAGCAAGCGCTTTAAGACTAAAATATACCTGAAAGGATTTTAATTGGATAATATAGTTTTAGCCATAGACATCGGTTCCACAAAAATTTGTGCAATTATCGCAAAAATTGAAGATGATAATGGTATAAAAATTATAGGATCCGGACAAACAAAATCCCATGGACTTAAAAAAGGAAGCATAACAAATATAGAATTAGCTTCAAAATCCATTAAAAATGCTCTAACAGATGCCAAAAGAGTAGCAGGTACAGATATCAAACGAGCTATTGTTTCAATTTCCGGAGCTTATACAAAAAGTCTAAATTCTAACGGAATAGTAAATATACCACATAAAGAGATCGGCATCAAAGAGATAAATAGGGTCATGCATGCGGCTTTATATAATGCCAATATACCAAACGAATATGAAGTGTTGCATGCGCTGCCTTATAATTTTAAGGTTGATGAACAGGATTGCGATGATCCTCTTGGCATGAATGCTGCGAGGCTTGAAGTTCAGACCCACATAATAACAACGCAAAAATCAAATCTATATAATCTCAAAAAGGCGGTAAAAGCTGCCGGCATAGAGATAGATAATATCATCTTATCAGGATATGCATCTGCCATTGCGACTTTAAGTCATGATGAAAAAGAATTGGGTGCCGTCATTATAGATATGGGCGGCAATACATGCAATATGGTCATACATGTAGGCAACTCTATAAGATATAACGACTTTTTAGGTGTAGGCTCAAACCACATTACAAATGATCTATCTATGGCGTTACATACTCCGCTAAATGTTGCTGAAAATGTTAAGATGAATTATGGCACACTAGATACCCCAAACAATGATCTCATCGAACTCCCAATGATAGGAGATGAAAAATCTACGCATGAAGTCTCATTAGAGGTTGTGCATAATGTCATATATGCAAGAGTTGAAGAGACTTTGATGATTTTGGCCCAATCTCTTGAAAAAAGCAGACTAAAAGAACATATCGGAGCCGGAGTGATCCTAACGGGCGGATTTAGTAAAATAGACGGTTTGAGAAATTTAGCTACTGCCATTTTTGACAATATGCCGGTTCGTTTGGCATCACCAACAAATATTGAAGGTTTATTTGATGATATCAAAGGTCCTGAGTATTCATGCACGGTAGGTCTTGTAAAATATGCAGTCAACGATTACACACCTTATGAGATTGATGTAAACAAAAGGCTCAGATATCATGGTGAAACTCCTCTTTATGAGAATGAAGTGGTACTTGATGATGTTTTACAATCTGATATAAATAATGATACAATTAGTCCAACTAATGAAAATAAAACAAACAACCAGTCAGTTTTTTTAAAAACGCGCCCAAAACAAAATAATGAAAACAGTGTGATAACCAAGTTCTGGAATTGGGCAACACAGTTATTTTAATTTGACAAATAAAAGGAGTAAGAAGATGGATCCATTTGTAATCGAAGAAACAACGGTGCTTCATGGCGCACGCATTGTTGCCGTTGGAGTAGGAGGCGGCGGCGGAAATATGATTGGACATATGATCCGTGAAGGTGTTGCCGGCATAGAGATGATGGTAGTCAATACTGATGCTCAGGTTCTAAAAGAATCAAATGCTAGCACTAAGATACAAATAGGGCCAAAGGTCACAAAAGGACTCGGTGCTGGTATGAAACCGGAAATCGGTAAAGAATCTGCGCTTGAGAGCTACGAAGAGATTCGCAGTGCCTTAGAGGGTGCTGATATTGTTTTTGTAGCTGCGGGACTGGGAGGCGGAACAGGCACGGGTGCAGCACCAGTCGTTGCTCAAATAGCAAAAGAGGTTGGTGCTCTGACTATCTCAGTTGTCACAAAGCCTTTTATGTTTGAAGGTAGAAAAAGACTTAAACTAGCACAAAGCGGGCTTGAAGAGTTAAAGCAAGAAAGCGACTCCATTGTTGTTATTCCAAACGACAAACTTCTATCGATTATAGATAAAAAGCTTGGCATGAAAGAAAGTTTTAAAATTGTTGATTCTATTTTAGCGCAAGCCGTCAGCGGCACTTCCGGCGTTATCCTCTCAAGTGGTGAAAACGATATCAATCTAGACTTTGCGGATTTGCAAACAGTCATGAGCCACAAAGGTATGGCACTTATGGGTGTCGGTGAATTTGAAGGTGAAAACGCTGCATATGAAGCGATTAAAGCCGCTATAGAATCCCCACTGCTAGATAATATGTCAATAAACGGTGCCATGGGAGTGCTAGTGCATTTTAGCATGCACCCTGATTTTCCAATGATGGAGCTTGCAGACTCTATGGGAGTTGTTCATGAAAGCGCCCATGAAGACGCTGAGGTTATATTTGGAACCTCTACAGATGTATCACTGCCTGAGAATTACATCCGTATTACTCTTATTGCTACAGGATTTGAAAAAGATATTGATAACAATATAGGCTTTGAGGCTGAAAAAAAACCTACACCCAAAGCGATAGTTAGACCAAGGCTCGTCGTCGGTGGTGACATGGGTGAGGATTACTTAGAAGTCCCTACATATATGAGACGTCAACAAGATTAATCTTTTTGAAGTCATTTACAAAGATTATCAAGGCAAAGACCCTCCTTGGACTTGGCGAAAAAGCGACTATTAGTGAAATAAAAAGCAGATATAAAAAACTAATGAAAAAATGGCATCCGGATAACAACAAGGATGCTATCGATACAGCTAACAATATGAGTGTAAAGATTAATGAAGCATATGATACTATTATGCAGTATTGTAAGAATTTTGAATTTCCCTTTGATGAAGAAAATTTAAAAAAACATAGTATTTCACCAAAAGAGTGGTGGAATGATAAATTTGGTCAAGACAGCAACACCACCATTTAATACTTAACTTCTTTTAAGCAACATTAACCTTCTTATAAATAATATAAATAAAGCAATCGCCAAAATTTTAAAATCCCACTCACTTGCCATATGAAATGTATCAAAAGTATTGCTCTTTGTTGCATCTACGCCCATATCTTGCAAAGCTAAAATTTTAGGAAGATACACACCGTTAAACATAAGAGAAGTAAATAAAACAGCTATAGCAGATAAAATAGCAATTCTGTCTCGTTGCAACGTTTTATATTCAATCATTTCATAAAATGCAACATAAACAATCAAAAAATCTAACCAATAGCTAAAATGTTTGAAAATAGTGCCCATTATGATTCCTGCGTTATATGTATCGATTAAAACACTTAAACCTAACTTATCAGTTTGAAAGACAACCGGTGCTACTATAGCGCCTAATGTCAAAACGGCACCGAATGTTGCTGCAATAGTTATCAGATAACCAAAGTCAATATATATATTTCTTTTCATGTACTACCTTCTTGTTATAGTAAAGCCTCTATCATGATGGCTTAAATCTTTATAAAATCTTACATCCAGCCCGTTATGCTCGGACACAAAGGTCTCTACCGCTTCTTTTTGATCATAACCCATCTCACAACTTACATGCTTCATGCGCTGAAAAAAGCACTGCTCAAGAAGCTCCAATAATATTTCGCATCCTATATTGCCGCCAAAAAGCGCCTCTTTTGGTTCATAATCTAAATTTTTCTCCAACTTTGCATCATATGCAATATATGGAGGGTTGCTGACTACATAATCTATACTCTTTGGCATATCATCTAAAAACGAACTCTTATAAAGCTTGATTTTGTCTTGCATACCAAACAAAGCTATGTTTTTTTGGGCTATTTTTAGAGCATCATCTGAGATATCTACTGCAAAAATATTGGCATTTTTTAATTTTTTTGCCAATATGATCGATACAACTCCGCTTCCAACACCAACTTCCATAATATTTATATCGGCATCTAAGTTGCCTATTGTCGATACAACCTCATCTATGAGTAATTCTGTCTCAGGTCTTGGAATTAATGCTCCGTAATCTATAAAAAAATTCTCAGAATAAAAACTAACTGTTTTAGTGAGGTACTCTAAGGGTATATGTTCTGCCCGCTTTTTAGCCAAGTCTATACCCTTTGCAACATTTGAAATCATCTCATCTTGATGAAGCATTATCCATATCTCATCAACACCTAATATATGCATTATTAAGCGTATAGCCTCTTTTGAAGGAGATTCTACTTTATCTTTTAAAATTGATATCATTTGCTGCTGTAAAGACTTTACTGTACACATGGTCCCTCTAATGCACTTTTATCATCATCGATATCCACATCAAGAGCCTTCAGTCTATCGACTATCGGCGGATGTGTGTAATGAAAAAAGATATAAACAGGATGAGACAACGGAAAAGTCTTATTCTCTTTTACAAGTTTTTGCAAAGCTGAAGCTAGTTCTATCTGACCCCCTAGTTTTGCCCCCATCACGTCAGCTTCAAATTCATTATGTCTGCTGACAAGACCTATTATAGGCATCAACACAAAACTCATCACAGGTAAAAAAATCAAAAACAATATCATAATCAGATAAGGTGCCGGTGCTAATCCCATCTGTAGATAAAGATTTGCGGGCAAATTACCAAAAATAAAAAACATAATAAATAACATAATGCCTGTTACCGTTATATTTTTATAGATATCTCCGTGTGCAAAATGACCCAACTCGTGCCCTAAAACCGCCAACAATTCTTTTTTGGTTAACTTATTTAAAAGAGTGTCAAACAAAACCACTCTTTTGGTTTTACCTAAGCCTCCAAAATAGGCATTGAGACGTGAATCACGCTTACTTGCATCACTAACAAAAACTCCGCTGCTGACAAAACCTGTCTTATTCATCAAAGCGGCAATTTCATCTGCTAATTCTTTATCATCCAAAGCAGATAGTTTATCAAAAAACAAAGCTCTGATTGTAGGGAAAAAGATATTTATCAAAATAATAATCGCAAATATAAATACAAAACTATATAGCCACCAAAACGAAAATGACGATATTATTAAATAAATACCCCATATAACAAAGCCGCCAATTACAGCGGTTAAGATAGTAGTAACAGCAAGGTCTTTAATATATTGTGCTACTGTAGAATTATTAAAGCCAAATTTTTGATCTAATACAAACTTTTCATATATGCTAAAGGGTAAAAAAATCACACCGTTAATAAATACAAAAGCCAAAACTATCACTACACTACGCAGGGCTTCATTTTGCAAAAAAATTACACTATGAAGGTAAGATATGCCACCTGTTATCCATGCTAAAACAACAATATAGTCCACAAATGACTTTGCCATAGAAATACGCTCTTTTTGTATTGCATACTCAGCTGCCTTTACAAACGATGACGCATCCAACAACACAGGCTTTTTATTTTTTGCCTGAGCGATAAAACCTATCTGCATCGTGCTTACATACAAATTTACAAGAAAATACAGGGAATAAACAATAACAACAGCTGTGAGCATTAAACCGGCCTTATCTATTTGTTTTGTAAAATTTTAGTTGTATTATTAAGCTGGGGCATGTTATTTGCCCTGCCGTAATAACTATCTGCAATAGTAAATACCAAACCTATAGCCAATCCCACTGCAATAACAATCCAAACGATGCGTTTTTTTTCGCCCGTCAGCTTATCATAATCCCCGATATCTTCTAGTCTTGGTTCTGACATCTTTACACTCTCCTTTATTTATATGCTTTATAAATAAACGCATATTTTATGCTATAATCATAACAAAAAAACAATTTTTTAACTTAAATCTTTTGCGTTAATATCACACTTTAAGTAGCAAACAAATAGATATAGGCATAGCACATGTACATAAATGAAAATAAAATTGACATAGACGAAATCAAAACCACACCGATACATAAAAGTGCTAAATGTCTGATTTTATCATGGTGCGTTAGATTATTTTTACAATTTTTTAGCACTATTGCGGCTGTGCTTAGCTGGTATCTGTACAATTATTTCATCGCGCTTATCGTGTTAATGCTCAGTTTCGTTATAATGGGTATCGTTCGCTCTAAGTTACGTCAAAGCTCTATACCAATCAATCAACAAGAACATGAGTACTCAGATGTGCAAATAGCATCTTGGTTCACTCAACAATATTTTTGTAAACCAACAACATAAAGAATAACAATGGCATTAATAGACCTACAACAAATATCCAAACATTATGAAGCTCAAAAGATTTTAGAAAATATCAATTTTCACATAGATGAGGGTGAGAGAATTGTCATTATAGGAAAAAACGGCAGCGGTAAATCAACGCTTATGAAAATCATCGACGGATCATTACAGCCAGATGCGGGAGAGAGACTAACAAAACAAAATCTTCAAATAAAAATGCTCTCACAGCGTCCAAATTTCAAAAACGGCCAAAGTGTTAAAGACGCCGTCAAGGATGGATTAAAAGAATTAATTGATGCAAAAAAACGTTATGACAAATTATCAATTTTACTTGCGGATGACTTTAGCAACTCTACCCTGTTAGATGAGCATGCAAAACTTGCCCATCTGCTAGATCATCACCGCGCATGGAATCTTGATGATAAAATTTGCAGAGTTATAGAAAATTTTAAACTACAAGAATATGAAGATAAACCCATTTTGCTTCTTAGCGGAGGAGAACAAAGGCGCGTGGCACTGGCTTCATTACTTTTGCAAAGACCTGACGTGCTTTTGCTTGATGAACCTACAAATCATCTTGATGTTTATATGGTAGAGTTTTTAGAAAACCTGCTTTTAAAGGAAAAATTTACTCTTATTTTAATATCTCATGATAGATATTTTATTGACAACATAGCAACAAAAAGTATAGAGATAGAAGATTGCAAACTAAGAGAATTTAACGGCGGATATAGCAGCTATTTGGTGCAAAAAGAGGAAATTCTACGAACCATGCAAAAGCAACACGACAATCTTTTGCGTCTCATCAGAGCAGAAAACGAATGGTACAGCAGAGGTGTTAGAGCCAGACTTAAAAGAAATGAAGGCAGAAAAGCACGACTGATGCAGTTGCGTCAAGATGCTAAAGTAAATCCTGCAAAGATTAGAAAAATGAGCGTAGAGCTTGAGCGAGAGAGCAAACATTTCAATCGTGATAAAAGCATCAATAAACAAAAAATGCTCTTTGAGATAAAAGATCTGCAAATATCTTTAGGTGATAAACTGCTTGTCGATAATTTTAATGCGCGGATATTGCAAAAAGACGTGATAGCCATAGTAGGTCCAAACGGCAGCGGTAAATCCACACTATTAAAAGCTCTACTTGGTCGCATCTCTCCAACTAAAGGCACGATAAAGTGTGGAGATTTTACAATCGGTTATTTTGATCAGCACAGAGAAATGCTCGATGATGATAAAGATCTTTTAGAGACTTTTTGCCCTAACGGTGGTGACAGAGTAGATGTTTGGGGCAAAAATATGCATGTTTACGGATATCTGAAAAATTTTCTCTTTCCAAGAGAGTTTTTAGACAAAAAAATAGGCATTTTAAGCGGTGGCGAAAAAAATCGTGTAGCACTTGCTTTACTTTTTACAAAAAAAGTTGATATTTTAATACTAGATGAACCTACTAATGATCTAGATATTCCTACAATCAACATATTAGAAGAGCAACTCACTCATTTTCAAGGAGCGGTTATTATAGTCAGCCATGATAGATATTTTGTAGATAAGATTGCTAAAAAACTACTTATTTTTAAAGGCAACGGAGATATCCAAGAGAGTTATCAGCCATATACCCAATATCTACAAATCCAAAAAGAGCTTCAAGAACTTTGCAATATGCAAACCGTTCATAAAGAAAAAATAACAAGGTCTGCTACCCCTAAACCGCTAAAACTAACTTTTAAAGAAAAAGCAGCCTTAGAAAAACTGCCCTTAGAGATTGATGAATTGGAAAAACTCATTGATGATAAATCGCAATGTTTAGCCGACCCAAAATGTTATGAAGATATAGGTATCGTAACTCTTGCGGATGAGCTGCAAGAGTTACAAAATATTTATGAACAAAAAGTTGAAGAGCTGCTTAATATTGAAGAAAAACTTGAACAGATAAACAATCAGACAACTATTGCATGAAGCTTATTTTTCCGTATGGCTGTGATGCACTTCAATCAACATATCAACAGAACAATCAAGCACATAAACATTAACATATCCCATAAGCTCCAAATATCCCATTACGCGATTAGCAAACCAACCTTTAAGACACCCTGTTACAATAGGCGTTGTTTTATCTTTTGGTAACTCATCTATATAATCGGCAAAATCCGGATATGGGGCATATATTGCATTTTTTATACCGGCTTCTTGAGCATTTTCACCTTCAACTCTTTTTGGAGGTCTTACATCTATAAAAAGTGCCCCGGCATCTCGTATCAATTCTCTTGTTTTATGCACATCGATAATTCCAAACAAACCCTCTTTTTTAATATCATGGGCAATAACTGTCGCTACTCTTTCGCTAATTGATTCGGTCATAATCTATCCTTATTTTTTTTATTATTTGTTATAACAATGGCAATTTTATCTCCAATTTACTTAAACAACAGTAAAAATTCGAGTTATTTAATATAGTCCACTACAACAGACTCCTTTGTTACGCTATGAATAAACTCTAAAACTTCAAGATGTTTAGGATGCGCAGCATACTGTTTTAGATTATCTTCTGTTTTAAAAGTCACAATTAAACTCATATCAAACGCTCGTGAGCCCCTATTGATATCAATTCCCGCTTCTAAATCCACAATAGTATCAATATATTTTTTCAAAGACTCTAATTTGTTTTTTGTTTCCAATATGTTTTGCTGTTTATTTTTATCTAAAAATTTAAACATTACCATATGTACTACCATAAATTCTCCTTAAACTATCAAATACAATATCATACCATATTTTAGATATGTCATTTATTCTGGTTTGGTATTAGATAAAAATTAATAGATGATAGAAAAGTTAAATTTTTGTGATTTTACACTGTCCAAGATCTACCCACTTTGATCAAATGGCAGATTTATTGAAAAAGAATTTACAGATTATGACTACATTTGTTATTTTAAGGTATATAATTACAAAATAGTTGAAGCAAGGAGCAAAAATATATGATAAAAAGAATAAAAAATCACACTACAGAGCAAACGGCAATTTTTCTTAGTGTTTCTAAGTGGATAATACTCTCAGCACTTATCGGAATAGTTATCGGAGCGGTTGTTGCGCTATTTTTACTAACAATTCACGCAGGAGATCATGCCAGGCATTGGCTACCGTTTCATTATTATTATCTACTACCATTTGCTTTTATGCTGAGTGTTTGGATTATTAAAACTTTTGCGCCCAATGCGGAGGGTCATGGAACAGAAAAAGTTATCGAATCAGTCCATAAAAACGATGCTATTATAAATGTTGCCGTTATCCCTGTAAAAGTCATAGCGACTCTTATAACCATATTTGCCGGCGGTTCAGTTGGGAAAGAGGGGCCCGGAGCACAAATAGGTGCGGGCACGGCATCTATTATTGCAAGAATGTTATCATTTTCAAAAAAGGATAGAAAAATACTTGTTATTTGCGGCATCAGTGCCGGTTTTGCTACTGTTTTTGGCACGCCTATAGCAGGTGCTATTTTTGGCATAGAGGTGCTCACCGTCGGCGTTATTATGTATGATGTACTGCTTCCATCGTTTATAGCCGGTTTTACGGCATACACAACATCACAACTACTAGGCGTAACATATACATATTATACTATGCATATTTTTCAAAGTATTTCTCTTAATCTACCCTTAATACTAAAAGTAGTAACTGCCGGTTTATTTTTTGGACTTGTGTCTGATATATTGGTCACAATCCTGGAAGGAACTGGGAAAGTTGTAAAAAAAATAAAAATAAATCAATACATAAAAGCATTTTCGGGAGGCGTAATATTAATCATATTGGTTTACTTTCTCGGCGAAAGATATTTAGGTCTTGGCATGACCACTATAGAAAATACTCTAAGCCCCAATCCAATCTTAGCCGTAGGATTGCCATGGTATGCATTTTTGGCAAAAATAGTATTTACATCCATCTCTTTAGGAGTTGGCGGAAGTGGAGGTATTGTAACACCGATATTTTTCATAGGTGCAACAAGTGGTCATTTCTTTGCGGATATGCTAGGAGGCTCAAATGTAATGCTGTTTTCAGCTCTTGGATTTGTAAGTGTTGTAGCAGGTGCTGCAAACACCCCTATTGCCGCTACTATAATGGCGGCTGAACTATTTGGCACAGAAGTAGCACATTATGCAGCCATTAGCGCCGTTATAAGCTTTTTTATAACCGGTCACAGAAGCGTATATCCATCACAAATACTAGCTATGAGAAAATCAGATATTTTACATGTAGAATATGGAACAGATATAGAAGATACTAAAGTCGAGTTAGAAGAACATGAGATAAATAAAATCAGAAACATACAAGAAAGACTGCATCTAAAACGAAAACTGAGAAACTCTAAAACAAAGCCAAAAAATCCAAAAAATTCTAGCTAGAAAGCAGATCTTTTAGGCTTTGTTTAGGATTCTTGCCATGGAGGATACGATATACTTCAGTTGCTATAGGCAGATAAAGATTGCGTTGCAATGAGATTTTATAAATGGCGTCAGCTGTTTTAATCCCCTCTGCCACTTCTTGCAGCTCTTTTAGTATAACATCAATAGTTTTACCCAAAGCCAATCCTAGTCCTACTCTAAAATTTCGCGACATCGGTGATGAAGCACTTAAAAAAAGGTCTCCGGCTCCGCTTAGTCCAACAAAACTATCGCTTTTTGCACCAAATGCCAAACCAAATCTCTGCATCTCCACTAAGCCACGCGATACTAAAGATGCCGCTGCATTTTTGCCAAGTCCCAAACCTTCACAAATACCGGCTGCTATTGCTATAACATTTTTATATGCTCCTGCAATTTCTGCACCTATCACATCATCGCAACTATATGTTTTGATAAAATCAGGAAAAAAAGAACCAAACTTATCTGCCAATTGTTTGT
>JALVUF010000066.1 GCA_027023805.1 Helicobacteraceae bacterium | reverse complement strand
GTTTTATTTTTGGATAGGTACTTAATATAGCGATGGAATATTTAGAGTACTTTGGCGTTGCGCTGTTTTTTTCTTCACTACTGTCAATGGCCGGTACCGGTGCAGCAGCAGCGATCATCCCATCACTTGGCATGTTGGATATTGGTTTTAATCTGGCTAAGGCGTCCGGGCTGTTTGCCGGATTATGCACCTCAACAACCTCTACTGCTCTAAACTTAAGACACAAAATTATAGATATCAAATTTTCCCTCCCAATTGCCGTAGGAATGCTATTTTTCTCGCCTCTTGGCGCACAAGTATCGCGTTATCTTGATATTAATATTGTTAAAAGTATCTTTGTTGTCTTTTTAATCTTCAGTGCTTCTATGATGATGTTTGCAAAAAAAGAGATAAATATAGATATCCAAAAAGTATGGATTTTTGCACTTATCGGAGCGGCTGTCGGATTTTTAGCAGGTATGCTGGGTCTTGGCGGAGGAAATATTTTGCTTCCTGTGCTGATTCTTTTAGGTGTTGATGCAAAAAAAGCAGCGGTGACTGCCAGTTTTGCTATACCGCTCTCAGCAGCTGTTTCGTTTATTAGTTATATGACCTTTGTGCATATCGATTGGTTTTTGATAACAGCAGTATCTTTGGGTGCCATATTAGGAGGAATCATCGGAAATTCAATGATGTATTTTAAACTCTCATCAGATCATATCAGAGGGCTTGTTGCCGTTGTGTTATATATTTTAGCGATTAAAATGGGTTACAACCTGCTTAGATAACAAACGGTATAAACATTTTTGTTTGTTTTTTATACCGCTGATATGCGGCATCTCTTTTACACCATAAACGCTCTTCAATAGTTGCTTTAGCATACAAAACTACTACAAGTAAAATAAAAATAACTATTTTATACGCTGCAAACCATGCAAATGAGCCCAAACCAATCATAAGAACTTCAAAATACATCGGATGCCTGATATATTTATATGGTCCGCTTGTTATAAGACAACACTCTTCTTTAATATCCGGGACGATATTGAAATTGCCTATATGGTTATGTGAAAACGTCCATAATGCCATTAAAGCAGCGATTATAAGAGATGATAAAACAAATATAATATGCGAAATATTTATATTAAGATTAGCATTTAAAAAAAGCAAAAACAGCAATAAAAATTGTGCAAATACAAGCAACCTATTCATTTCGTTTTTCGGCCTCTTTCTCAAGTCTTTCTTCTTCTATAACACCAAACTTGGCAATTCTAAGTGTTCTGTTAAGAAGCAGCGTGTATATCGGAGTCACACCTAATATTTTAGACGCTACAAAAGCAACAAGTGAGCCTACAAGTACGGCAGATGCTAAATTATAACGGCCGGTCATCTCTAAAATCAGCATAATGCCGGTAAACGGAGCACCCACGGTAGCTGCAAAAAGTGACGACATCCCGACAAGTGCAAACACATAAGGGTTTATATCATACCACGGAAGCAGATAATTAACCACAATACCAAACCCTACTCCAAAAAGCGTGCCAAGAGCAAGCATTGGAGCAAAAATACCACCCGGAGCACTTGTACCGTAAGAACTAAGAGTCATAAAAAAACGAGCCACAAACAAAGCAGCAATAACCTCAAGGGAAAAATGACTGTGCAGTATTGTATGAATCACCCCAAATCCATCACCCACGGTATCAGGCCACCTGTAAAGCAAAAATCCTATCATAGCGCCTGTAATAAGACTAGCCCCATGAAACGTGAATCCGCTATAGGTTGAAAATTCATCGGCAAATTTGATTATCATAGAATTAAAAAGCCATCCAAGAAAACCAAACAAAGCGCCAAAAATAATAAAAATCCACAACTGATGTATGGCAGGCGCAGCCAACATTCCTACCGATATAAAATGACGGTCTCCCATAAACAGATGCATAACAAACACGCTGGCTAAAGATGCGATAATAACGCTAGGTACGGATATATAGCTGTACTTAAATTGTCTGCGCATCTCCTCAAAAACAAACAACATCCCGGCAATAGGCGCATTAAAAGCAACTGCCAGACCGGCTCCCGCACCTGCGGCTATCAAAATTTTTGCATCTTCTTTATTTAAAGATATAATTGTAGCAACAAGATTACCAAGTGCTCCGCCCATCTGGATGGTCGGACCCTCCCGTCCCATAACCATACCACCGCCAAGACTGGAGATACCGCCAAAAAATTTAATGACAAGCACACGCAAAGAATGCATCTCGCGCTTATCTTCTAATATACCCTCAATCTCTTGAACACCGCTTCCACCCGCCTCAGGGGCAAATTTGCGTACAATAAAAATAGCAAAATACACCATAATGATAGAGCTTACCATATAAGGCACCCAGATATAATCCGGAAAAGCCCACCATCTGGCAATCCAATGAGCCCTTGAATGAATGGTATAGTCAATAGCCATATGAAACCAAGCGCCCACGCTGCCTATCAAAGCACCTACAAGAGCCCCAAACATAGTCATAACCAACAATTTATATAGCATATTTATTATTACATTCATTATATGCTAATTATATCGAAAATATAATTTAAAAAACCCTAAACATATCAAATAACATAATTTCACTTGTAATCATATTGTAACAAAACTATTTCATAATTTCACAAATCAAAAACACTAAGGGAAATTATGAACAAAGTTATATTTTCATCAATAGCGGCAATTGCCTTAACATCTACAGTCTATGCGAACAGCATAAAACTCTACACTAACCCTTCAACAGGTCAAATATTTACCAAAAATGCACCGGGACGCGTACCGTTTGATATTAACAATTTAATGCATGCAAAAGCCAAAAAAACAAAACCGACTATAACTATAGTAGATAAAAACTCGCTAAATTTTTTACTCGGCAAACAAACACACATAGGTATGAAAATAACGGCACAAGATGATCCAAACATGTGGATAAAAGCCGGTGTTAGGCTTCAAGGAACATTTGAGAATAAGCAGACAAGCTACAAACAGCCTGCTACAAAATCAAATACAAATATAGACAGCGCATATCTTCGACGCGTAAGGTTTGAGTTTTCTGCCGGATTTAACAAATACCTTTCATACACGATGGATATAAGAAATGATAAATCAAACTATACAGGCAAAGGTGAGGGACATTTTAACGTCGGTGACGCATACATCAAGATAAAAAAACCTTTTAACACATCACTAATTAACTTTAAACTTTACCGTGCAAAGATAGATATCTCACGAACAGAAACCGTAAAATCAGCCAGGACTATTATGTATGACAGACCATATATAGCAGATGAAGCAGCACAGTTTATAAGCTATAACAGACGCGCCACAAATGTGCAGATGTATGGAAATTATAAAGATAAAATCCACTACCAAATAGCAGCGGGAAGCTCGGTATATCAAGGCAAGCTCCATGATACGCTTGGAGAGAGTCTAAGTGGTAACGGCGGAACGATATCTGATCAGAGTTTTTTTTACGGCGGGCATGTGACATTTTCTCCATTTAACGGATGGGAGCAGAAAAAGGAGACTGAGACCTATTTTGCTCAAGGTAAAAGCTTTGCATTTGGTGCTGGATACTGGAGTGTTCCAACTGTGCAAGGTCACACAAACAGCGGAGTAAACTTTAATCTTCACCATGAACTAATCAACCTCTCAGTAACCGGACACTATCACGGCTTTTTTGCAAGTGCGGAGTATTTTAAGTTTAACGGAGTTGTAAAAGATTGGGCAAATACCGGCAGTCTTGATACAGGCTCATCAAACGGAGGATTTGTAACGGGTGAGTACTGTTTTAAAAATCTTGCATACTTAGCACCTTTTGTAAGATATGAGAAATGGAACAAGTTCACAGGCAACGGCGGCAATACGCTCACATCGACATCAGGCGGTGTCAACTGGTATCTTCGCGGCAATACTATCAAAATGGGTGTAAATTTCCAACATAACGATTACGGAGTAAACATAGGCAACAAAACAGAAAATATCGCCCGCATTACTTCTCAGTGGTTTTTCTAGACCACTGAGAAGATCTTTTAAAACTGATATATAAAACTGGTTGTCTGAGAGAAATCGTCCTGTTTTATGCCGATCGGAGGTACTGAATCAATATTGTACCGGACTAAAAAAGATAAAAAAAGCTGTTTATATATATTTACTTTAAGCTGAGCCGCATTTGAGATAAGATAGTCTGAGAGCTTATTTGCTTTTGGCTCATAATATCCTATATATGAAAATTTTGAGCCTTTTTTAAGCACTTTTACATAAGAGATATAGAAACTAAATCTTACATTATTTTCAGTGGGATTTACAGGCGTGGTATAGATTATATGCTCAAAAAAACCGCCCGCGCCAAAAAACAGATCTCCCAGTTTTTTATTTTTAAAATGCCATCTTATATCACCGCCTTGTAAAACTCTTTTCTTTATATCGGTAAACTGATTTGTCTGCAACTGGATAAAAGCTTCCCAGTCAACTTCTTTTGGCAAAAGCTTGTGTATATATCTTATGTGCGCAAATGTATTGTCACTGTAAGCCTTGCCTGAAGCACTTGCATAGTTTGCGTTAAATTCACTCCATAAAACATATTTTTTTGCCTCATCATACTGTACTCTCAATCCGCCGCCGTAATTATCACTGTTTACATTGCCTCGTCTTGTTTTAAGATACCCTTGCGCCTTGCCGCTAAAACCCGGCTTTGCACCAATTAGCACAGGCGTAATACTAACAATCGCATCAGCGCTTATTACCGCCATAAACAAAAATATGATGATTTTAAACAAAATTAAGACCTTTTTTTATAAAACTATAACATAATTAGACTATGGATTTACAAATAATTATTCAAGCCAGAATCACAAGCGCTAGACTGCCTGCAAAAGTCTTACTTCCACTTTGCGGTTGTAGTGTTTTGGAGATAATGTTAAAAAGACTGCAAAAGTTTCAAGATAGCATCATTGTAGCAATTGCCGATGATGACCCGAAGCACCGCATAAAAAAGATTTGTAAAAAACTAAATGTAAAATATTTTGAAGGCGATATGCAAAATGTACTGCTGAGATATTATAATGCCGCTGTACATTTTGGCGCGAACGACAAAACCGTTATTGTGCGGTGTACGAGCGACTGTCCATTAATTGACCCCGGTATCGTGCAGCGTGCTATCAGGCTGTTTTACACCGGTAAAGCCGGCTATGTGTGTGCATGCACGGGCAGCGGATTTCCGCGCGGAATGGATAGTGAAGTTTTTTCTTTTTCATCATTAAAAGATGCTTGCCTAAACGCCTCATCTGATTATGACTTAGAGCATGTAACACCGTATATACGCGCACATGCCGCAACAGCAACCTTGAACAACAGATACAATCACTCAAAATATCGTCTGACTTTAGATGAAGAGGATGATTATAAAGCCATAGTTAGCATATATGAAAAACTGGAATGCAAAACCGATTTTAGCTATGAGTATCTCATCGATACATTAGAGAAATTTCCACATCTTTATGAAATGAACAAACATGTCGAGCAAAAAAAATATCATCATTAGGATGGACTCATCCTCTACAATCGGGCTGGGGCATCTTATGAGAACGCTTATTTTGGCAAATGGATTAAAAGAGCATTTTAACATCATATTTTTTGCGCAACCACTTGCGGGAAATCAAAATTTTATAATCAGTCAAAACGGTTTTTTGCTTCACACATTGTCAGATGCAACAAAATTCTATCAAGAAGCCAAAGTTTTTGAGCCAAGCCTGATTATCATAGATAATTACGACACGACACTTGAATGTGAAGAGGAGTTAAAGAAGATATGTGATGTTTTAGTCTTTGATGATGAATATAAAAAACACTCAGCCAAGATCGTGCTAAACCACTCTTTTGTATCCTCACAAAAAGCATACTCTTATCTAAAAAACACGATCACCATCTTAGCAGGAGCAAAATATACACTCCTTAGAGATGAATTTTTTATACGCACTGTCTTTGTACCGCTTAAAAGCTATAAAAATAAAAAAATTCTTATTACTTTAGGCGGGAGCGATCCGAAAAATCTATCGGCAAAAATAAAAAACTATCTTTTACATCTGCACCCCTCTTTACATGTAAATATCCTAAGTACATCTGCAAACAAAAGAGTGAAATATCTGAAAACAATAGATAAAGAGCTGATCACAGATGAAAAAAACATGGCATATCTTATGAGCGGCTATGATCTCATCATCACAAGTGCCAGCACATCATTGCTTGAGACGATAGCTTTGAAAAAACCTTTCATCGCCATAAGATGCGCTTCAAATCAAACCAAAACAGTCGATATACTACTAAAACAAAACCTAAACAATGTTATAAAATATTTTTCGCACGGAGCACTTAAGAGAGCTTTAGCTTTTGTACAAAACAATCCGGCAAAAATCAAGCATGTATGTCAAAAATACAGATTTTATAAAAATGGTGCGGCAAAATGGATTATAGATGAATATCAGTAAAATATCATTCTTATCAAATACGGTGACAAAGCCTTTTAAGCGTTTTTTAGGCGGATTTGAAATATCTCACTATCCTCTAAATACCGTCATACAACAACTCTTTACAAAGCTAGATGATGAGGTGCTTGTTGTTGTGCTTGACATCGGCTTTTTTGCCGTAGATTATAATAAAAATTTTGAAATATTAAAAAATGCTCTGATTGCTTTTAGACAAAACAATAATTCAAAAATTATCATCAATACGGTTTTTGATGAGTTTAATGATATCTATATGCCCTCAAAGTACAAACAAGAGGCAAAGCTAATCTCGCTAAATGAGCAAATAGCATCCTTAATGACAGAAATTAACGATTTGGCTGTTTTAGATTTTTACGGACTGTGCAAAGAGCATGGAGCATGCAACCTGATAGATAAGAAAAATAGATATCTTTTTCAAGTACCTTTTACCAAACAGGCTTTAAAACTGATCTCAGACCGGATAAAAGAGCTGATTTTACTGTTTAAGCAGCCGCGCATAAAAGTTATGGTACTTGATGCCGACAATACTCTTTGGGGCGGGATAATAGGTGAAGACGGTCTGGACAATATCCAAATAGACAACAACTACCCGGGAATTATATACAGAGAATTTCAGCAGTATTGTCTTGAGCTAAAACAAAGCGGCATTATTTTGATACTTCTTAGTAAAAATGATCTACAAACAATCGATGAGGTCTTTGATGCCAAAAATATGCCTTTAAAACTGGAAGATTTTGCGGCAGTTGCCGTAAACTGGGAACCTAAAAGCGAAAATCTGATAAAAATTTTAAAAAAACTAAAGCTAAGTACAAGCGGTGTAATTTTTTTAGATGACTCAGATGCTGAAATAGCTCAAATGAGCCAAAGAGTAGGTATCAAATGCTACAAAATGCATCCTGAAAATCCACTGCTTAATTTGCAAACATTAAAAGATATACCAAACCTGAAAACATTGCATGTAAGCGATGAGGACAGTAACAAAACCAAACTTTATCGCCAAGAGGAGGAGCGCTTAAATCTGAGTGAAATGCTACAAAGCAAAGATGATTTTATAGCCTCTTTAAAGATTAATATAACCGTTACATGCAACAATAATGCGCATCTGCAAAGAATAGCGCAACTTATAAACAAAACAAATCAGTTTAATCTGACTACAAAAAGATATGACTTAGCGCAAATAAAACAGATGATGCAAAATGATTTTGTATATGATTTTAAGGTGCAAGACAGATTTGGCGACATGGGCATTGTAGGAGTTGTAATCATTAAAAACCGCACTATTGACACCTTTGTAATGAGCTGCAGGGTTTTAGGACGTGAAATTGAACAGGCAATAATCAGCATCATAGCACAAAAACATAAAAAGCTCGAAGCCATCTATTGTAAAAGCGCAAAAAATTCTTTGGTTGAAGAGTTTTATGATAAAAACAAATTTGTGTTATCCCATCGGCAAAATGGATGTAAATATTACAAATTAAACTCTTTGTTAAAAATCAATCCACACATAAAGGTCATAGATGAATCTTAATGAGATTATTACCAATTCAATCCAATCAGTTAATCAAGATTTAAAAATAGATGCATTACAAAATCCGACTGATGAGACTCAGCTTTTTGCTTTGCTGGATTCTCTAGGCACGCTTGATCTTATCTTAGAGCTTGAATCACGCCTTCAAGAGCTTACCGGACGCTACATTGCAGTCGCAAATGAAAATAGCATGGATAAAGATGCCACACCTTTTAAAAATATCAAAACACTGCGGGCTTATCTGCAAAAAAGAATAGAAGATGAGTAAAGCGGTATTTCAAAATATTGCCATAACCGCCATAGCTACTACAGTCGGTGACAACGTCATAAAGCTTCAAGATGAAAAAGAGCGCTTTGGTTTTGATGATGATTCGCTGGCAAGGATACAAAAAAGCATAGGGCTAAAAACAAGATATATTGCAAGTCCGGGAGTATGCGCAAGTGATCTTTGCGTGCAAAGCGCAAACACCATATTTGACAATACGGACATAAAAAAAGAGGATATTGGTGCGCTTATATTTGTTACGCAAAGCCCTGATTATAAAGCGCCCTCCACCGCCATCGTTATGCAAGACAGGCTTGCTTTGCCTAATGACTGCTTAGCTTTTGATATCAATCTTGGATGCAGCGGCTTTATTTACGGACTTTTTACCGCCTTTAGTTACGTAAATAGCGGCATAAATAAGATTTTGCTTTGCGTTGGAGATGTTAATGATTATTTCGCAGGCGAAAAAGACAGGATTTTTACACCGCTTATGGGCGATGCGGGAAGTGCGATTGTTATAGAAAAAACACCCTCGCCTAAGAGCTTTTTTTCTCTTTACAGCAACGGAGGAGGATACAAACACCTCATCATCCCCTACGGCGGAGCAAGAAACAGGACAACGTCTGAAAGTATCTTGCCAAAACAGCAAACTGACGGAGGAATTAGAAGTGATGAAGATATGTTTATGGATGGCAAAGATGTGTTTAATTTTGCCATTAAAACCGTTCCGTCCCTTATAAAAGATATATTGCAAGATGCGGGTATTTTAGCCAAGGATATAGATTATTTTGTACTTCATCAGGCAAATCCGTATATCTTAAAAACAATCGCCTCAAGGCTAAAAGTAGCAAAAGAGAAAGTGCCTCTGCAAACGGGCAAAATATACGGCAACCAAAACTCAGCCTCCATACCCGGTACAATAAACGGTTTTTTATCTGATGAATTTCAAAACAAAAAACTAACTTTGTGTATTGCCGGTTTTGGCATAGGGCTAAGCTGGGGGGCGGCGATAATTCAGACAAACAAGATATATGCCCCTTTTGCACAGATATACAGCGATGCAAAAAACACACCCATAAAGGATATAAGATGACGCAAGAGAAATTTTTAACACATCTGCAAGATGAGATACAAATAGAGCATAAACTAAAACCAAACGACAAACTCTCTGACATACCGGAGTGGGATTCACTTGCCATGCTTGCTACTTTAAGCGTGTTTGATGAGATTGGTATCGAAGTTAGTATTGATGAGCTTGAGCAGTGTCAAAGCGTGCAAGATATCTTAAAAAAGGCCGGCATTGATAAAATCTGACAGCTTTGATATTATCTTAAAACCTCTATGCCATGGAGATATTGAGATGGTAAGAAAATGGCGTAATTCGCCGCAGATAAATCGTTATGCGCTAGATCGCAAACACATAACCAAAAAACAGCAAGAGGAGTGGTTTAAAAAACTAGGCGAAGATGAATATTTTATCATTCAAGCTAAACAAGAGCCAATCGGGCTTATCTGGTTTAACCATAAAGAGGGGCTTATAGAAACAGGTTTTTATATTTATAAGCAAAGCCGGCAAAACTCTTTACTGCCGTATAAGGTAGTTGCAATGTTTCATGATTATCTTTTTAATACAAAACAGTTTAAAAGCATTACATGTAAGATTCAAAAAGACAACAAAAGAGCTATCCGTTTTAATGGCTCACTCGGATATAAAAAGCAAAGTGAAGATGATGAATTTGACAGATATATGCTAAGCAAACAAGAGTATCATAAGGCGGATAAAAAGATTAAAATACTCCTAAAGGCAAAGATATGAATATAGGCGGCTTTGATACAGATAAAGAGGTTTTTATCATAGCAGAACTCTCGGCAAATCATAACCAGGAGTTTGAGCTTGCCAAAAAAGGGGTGCAAGTTGCCTATGAAGCGGGGTGCAATGCTGTCAAACTACAAACCTATACGCCCAATTCACTCACACTTGATATCAAAGATGAGAGATTTAGGGCGGGAGATATTTGGAGTGATGAATATCTTTATGACCTTTACAGGCGCGCATGTATGCCCTATGAGTGGCACAAGCCTTTAAAAGAGTATGCCGATAAGCTAGGCATCTTGCTTTTCTCCTCCCCTTTTGATAAAGAAGCAGTTGATATTTTAGAAGATATAGATGTGCCGGCGTACAAAATAGCCTCATTTGAGATAACCGATATCCCGCTTATCCGCTACGCCGCTTATAAAGGCAAACCTATCATCATCTCAACAGGCGTGGGTGATGCAGAAGATATAAAACTTGCCATCTCTGCATGTAAGAGCGTGGGCAATGAGGATATCGTGCTTTTAAAATGCACAAGCGCCTACCCCGCAAAGCCAAAGAGCATGAATCTGCTTACAATACCGGATATGAAAAAGCGTTTTGACACTGAAGTAGGTCTGTCTGATCACACTCTAGGACTAGATGCAGTCATCGCTTCTGTTGCGCTGGGAGCTAGAGTAATAGAAAAACACTTCATGCCTGATGAAAATATAGATACGCCAGATAGCGCGTTTTCACTCTCACCAAAACAGCTAAAAGAGATGGTTAAAAGCGTTAGAAATGTAGAAAAGATGTTAGGCGGCATAAAATATGACGGCAAATCAAAAGAATACGTAAGGAGTCTGTATGTAAGTCGTAATATCAAAAAAGGAGAGCCTTTTACAAAAGACAACATAAAAAGCATCCGCCAAAAAGATGGGCTACATCCGAAGTTTTATGAAGCGGTTTTGGGAAAAATAGCAACAAAAAATTATAGAACCGGTGAGCCGCTGGTGTTAAGTTTCTAAAAATCTATATCCGTTATGTTGTATCAACAACCCTATAAGTCTCTCAATCGCATGAGCAAACGTACCGTCAATATCACCATTTTCTATAACAAAATATTTACTACTAAGCTTCCTTGACGCAAGCTGATAAATAGCTTTAGGCTTACACCAAAACATCGTACCGATTGCAAAAGAAAAACCATCAGCATACGCAATATTTAAAAGTTTACACGCATACTCGATATTACTTTTATTTAAACCTATAGATCTAAAACCTCCAAGGCTACCTTCAGCAACATAGGCACCTATGCTCATATCATCTTTAAAGCTGTTTAATATCTCATCTTTATTGTCAAACAGCCTTGTTCGCAATAATTTACCCCAATTAAGACCATCATCTCTGTGGATTGATCTTTTTGTATGTATTTTACATAATGAGTCATAACCAAAGTTTTCAATGATTTGAAATATTTTTAAAAACGGCAAAACATCTCGTCCTCTATTTTCAAACATAAAAATATTTGCAGACGGGTAAATAGATAACACCCTTTTTATATCATCAATGGTACATTCGTGGTTGATACTGATGTAAATATCAAAAATCTCGACACAATCTTGCATCTCGCTGTTTATCTCTTCGAACATATCTACATGATAAAGATGCCAGACAAGAGCATGTGATTTTATTTTTTTTAGAGTTTGCGTCGCCTTTACAAATGCAAATTTTTCATCATTTAGAGTATCAATCGTCTCTTTTAATACTCTCTCAAAGTCGCCCTTGCTAAACTCATCAAGCGAGTCTATCACAATCGGTTCTTTTAATTCACGCTCATATCTGCGAAAAATAAAATATTCAAGTATTTTTTTAAAATTTAACTCATTAAAATTATATTGACTCGCACATAAATAAAGCCTGCTGTCCTCACGATCCTCTGCGATAATCTGATTACAATATGATAGATAGTTTAAATAATGACACTCTTTAAATATATCGTCGCCAACATGATGCTTCATGACTGATATTTTTGTATAAAAATCAAGATCTTTATATATCTTTAGCTTGTCCGTTTTACTGGATATTTTAGTTTTATAAATTTTTAATGGTAAAAAGTATATATAAGCTTCACAAAAAATAATATTTTTATACTCTTTTAATTGCTCTTTTATCTGCGGTGAATACATGCTTGATATAATTACAAGAAAATCAAAATCTTTGCTAAAGACCTCTTTGGGGCTATATATTTTATATTTATTTTTATAACTGCCATGTTTATCTTTATCGTTGTCACATACAAAGTCTGGTGTGATCTGCATATTTTTTAAACTATCTAAAACCATATTAAACGCTATAGAAGCTCCAAAACAAACAATCTTATAATCCTTATGATTATTTAAATATTCAAGTCCCAATTCTCTTTTTAGTATATTATCGATTGTGTTCATTATGCTTGTCCTGTAATGCTAAATTCCTGAGCAACATACATGATATTTATTTTAAATCAAATTTATATATCAAATCTTTACTAATATGAGCATCATGACATAAATAAGACTCAATTTCTTGCTCTTTTCCAAGCGCACATATAACAATAATATCAAATTCTATTATCTGAAGTTTTGCTGGATTATAAAAAATACTGCCATTCTCATGCACATCAAATCTCTTATCATATACGGCAACTACTTTATTGCCGAGTTTCTCATGAACATATTGCCCTATCTTTGCATATCCATAAATTGCTATATTGCTGTATGTATCTTTTAGGTTTTGGATTTGGTCGTAAATAAGATTAAAATTAAATGAAAACTTGAAATGCCCATAATCTACATTTTGCAATCCGCTTATCCAATAACTCTGCAACGTAAGATGGGGATCAGATGTTTGATTTTGTATAATCAATAAGCCCTCCAAAGATGCCAATTTGCTATTTACTCCGCTGACTCCGCCTTGCATATAATTTGCAACTATGCCGGAAAACTTTTTAAACCTTCTGCCCTCCAAATAACTCTCAAGCATAAAATTATAGTCGCTCAATATTTTATATTGCATATCAAACTTTTTTAATTTCATCAAATCTGATCTTACAAATGCTGCTTGATGATAACATGGATTGTATTTTAAGATATTATCTACACCCTCAAACTGCTGTGATTGTAGAATTTTATTACATGCATCAACTACATTAATGCCTCCGACTATTATATCGGTTTGATTATCCAGATAATCAATCATTTTAAACAATATATCATTATCGACAAAACTATCGCCTGCATTCATAAAGTTGATCCATTCGCCCGTTGCTATATCTATGCCTTTGTTCATAGCATCATAAATACCGCTATCTGGTTCGCTTATCCAATGTGTAATATATTTTTCATACTTTTTAATAATATCTATAGTACCGTCGCTACTATCGCCATCTATAATGATATACTCAATATTTGGATACGTTTGTCCAATAACACTTAATATTGTCTGCTCAAGATATCTTTTTGCATTATATGTTACGGTTACAATAGTAACTTTTGGTTTTTTTTGACCCATATTTATATTCTCACATTATAATTATATTTTATATACTAAATGTTATTATCTTTTTTTCATCAATATGCAGTTTTTCAACCAAATACCCAATAATCTCATCCTCACGACCAAGAACACTAATTATTATTTTATCATATTGCATATTTTGCAGATTTTGAGGGTTATATACTTTATCTTTTACAATATCCTGAGATAAAAGGCTGCTATTTTTATCGACAAAGGCCGTTACATGCTCTGGGATTAATGCTTTAATTGTTTTTCCAACAGTTCCATAACCGTATATAACAACTGTTTTATTTTTTTTGCATTGCTCAACTTGTTTAAAAAACTTATTGTACTGTTTAGAAAAAACTATTTTATTGCCTACGGGACTATTTCTATATACAAATCCAATCAGTTCATCAAAATAAGGATGGATATTAATTTCTCTATCTTGATAAACAAACTTTTCACTCTGCAACTTTTCAAAAAGCTTACGATACAATAAAGCCTGATTGTGTGGTTGATATTTCTGCCGTATCAGTCTTCTTCCATTTCTACCCTGCTGCTCTCTTTTTTCTTTATTCTCAATCAACTCGGCAATTGCTTCACTAAGAGCTTTTACATCCCCTTTGGGAACAATTTTTCCATTATCTTCATTAATGATATCACTTGCACCGCCGGTATCAAAGGCTATTACCGGAGTAGCGCAAGAGAGGGATTCTAAAATCATATTAGGTAAATTATCCTCTAGTGACGGTAAAATAAAGATATCTGCGGCACTATAAACATAGCTTAGCGTTTCGTCATGATCTACATGCCCTATATCTACAATAGGAATCGGAAAATCATGGGTGCAATCGCCGCCAAAAAACAATGCAACTAAATTTTGATCGGATATTTTATCTTTTAAAAGCTCAATAGATCGGTATAGCTCACGAAATCCTTTTCGCATCTCAATATGACTCATAGCTCCAAATGTTAATACAGTCTTCTTCGGATCTATTCCAAATTTTCTTTTTGCCTTAGCTTTGTCTATCGCCCGAAAGACGCAACTATCTACACTATTTGGTATCACTTCAATTCTTTTATTTTTAAATATAGCACTTTTTCTTGCCTTATCAGCTAGCCATCTGCTTGGAGAAACAATGGTTATATTTGCATCATTAAAGATTTCTTGTTTTACATGTAAAACTTTTTGAGTCAATCGTTGAGTATTGTCTATTAACTGTAAACAATCTAAACATTCAAACCGATATTTGTCACAGTCCGCACTATAATGGCATCCGCCGGTAAACGGTTTCATATCATGTAAAGTCCAAACGATAGGTTTTTTTAGTTTTACGAGTTCGTTTAAATTATTTAGGGATAAAAAAGATTCTATCCAATGCAAATTTAAAATATCAAATTTAGTCAAATCCGGCAAATCACTGTCTGCGTATGAAAATGAAAAAAGAGTATTTGATAAAGATGTTCTGTTGCTATTGATTAGATAATGACTGATAATAGATTCGATATCTTCCAAGTTAGCATTTGCATATCTTAAAACTTTTGTTTTGCCAAGCATGCTTTTTCTATTTTTAACTATATATTCTACATTGATGTCATGCATTTTCCATAATCCACCACAAAGCCTTTCGCTAGCGCGAGCAGCACCGCCTACGATATCATTTGTTGAAAATACGGCTACATTCACTATTTTATCGCTTCTAAAAATAAGGAATCTGGCTTTCTTGTGCTGCCATCTATCGCAGGTACAACAAGCCTGATCATTCTCATCTTTTTTAATGCTCTACAGCACTTTTTTAAAAAATTTGGAGCTTCACGTTTTGTAAAATACTCCAATACATATGAGCTATATAAAACATTAAATAGCAATTTACTGTCTAAATTTAACAATGTCATTTTCTATATCCAAAAATATTTAATTGATTATCAAAACCGACATAATTTTCTATATTTATAAATGGATGATTAGATTTTACTCCGGTATGTTCAATATAATATCTAAAGCCATTGTTTTGTAAAATAGACAATATCATAGAAAGCGTTTGCGGCTTATCGCTAAATGAATGATATTCAATAAAAATATTTTTAACATTTTTTAGTTCATCCTGACACTCTATCAACACATCTGCCTCAGCACCTTCAATATCAATTTTTAAAAAATCAACCTGCTGATTTTTTAAATAACCGCTTAGCTTAACGGTTGAAATTTTTATCAGTGCTTTATTGTCGTTATCGCTTGCAATTCTACCTCCATCGGCACCTTCTGAAAAAAAACTTAAAGTTGTTTCCTCTTTATAAAGTCCTTTGTTAATCAGTTCTACATTTTGAAAATCAAAAGAGGCAATATTAAATTGAAGATAATCAAAAATATTTTTATCCGGTTCAAAAGCAATCAGCTTTGCATCTGGGTATAAAGTCTTAAAGTAGATAATACTTAGACCTATATTAGCACCACAATCTATAATAAGCGGCTCTTTTTTAACCGTAGAAAATTTATATATTTCAAGCTCAAACAGTTCATGATTTAAAAAAAGCAGTGAAGCACTATCTGGAATCTTAATTTTGTTTCCAAAAAAATGGACACTCAGCTCTGTATATCTTGGGGTTTTTCTAAGTAACTCATGATCTTTATCGGTAAATCGCTTGCGCATCATCTTTTCCATTTAAATTTCTATCATGGTAAAATATAA
>JALVUF010000065.1 GCA_027023805.1 Helicobacteraceae bacterium | reverse complement strand
GCTGTTATATCTTCGCCTAACTGCAAAAGCAAAACAGCCACTTTCTCCGCCATCGGCATTTCATCTAAATGTGCTTGCTGTGTTGGGGTTAAACTCATCTATGCTCCTGCTTTTGGTTTTTGTGAATGAGCGCTAATTTCTTCAGAGAGTAGGTTTTGAATCAATGTTGCTATATCTTCAGGATGATCCTCGGTAATTGCTCTTAACTTTTCCAATAATACATCATATTTTAACCCATCTTCATTAAAATTGTCTCCTACACCCAATTGCTCTTCCACTTTTTTACGCATTTTTTGAACCTTGTCGGCTAAATCCGTATCATCCTCTTCAGCAAAATCTAAAACAGGTTTTTTAACCGATTCCTCTTCTTTGGATATCTCCAGCATCTCTTTGGCAAACGGAGTTATCACTTTTTTGTACAAAACAAACAAAATCAATAACACAACGAGATATTTAAAAACAAACGAAAACGGTGCTATATATTGACCATAAAAAGATAACGCTTTGTGTATGCCCGTAGTTTTTCGTTGGTTATTGATCATTTTAAATTCAAAATTCTTAACAGAAACCTGATCCCCACGTTGCAAATTTAAACCTGCGGCTTGAATAACTAACGATTTTATAGCACTTAATTGTGTTTGATTTAATGGGATATATTCAAGCTTATTTGTAGGTTTTCCCGCTTTTGTAAATTTATACCGATATTTACCATCCACAACCACTGCAACAGTGATACGCTTTATACGCGCAAACTGAGCAGTTGTTGATGATATTGTTTTAGATATTTCATAATTAGTAGTATCTGTACTTTTGCTGTATTTGTTGATGCTTGTATTATTTGTAGGATTTTTTATCGGCGATATATTGCTAACGGCTCCAGGCACACCGCTAGCAGATGCAGGAGCGCTGCCACCTCTTTTAATTTGTACACTTTGTTCGCTTCTTACTACATTATTTGGATTATAAACTTCAGATTTTGAACTAAGCTTTGAAAAATCATAAGCAATATTAACCTCAGCCACAACATGATTTGGACCTCCGACAAAAGGTGCAATAACATTAACGATTTTATGCTCTCTTAATTTTTCCTGAGCATTTGTGTATTGCTCCTGTATAGCGGCAGCCGTTCCCATTTGCGCAGTTTGCGTATTTGAGCCTAAAGATATACCGTCACTATTGACAAGCGTAACATTTTTAACTAGAAGCCTCGGTACTGAAGCAGCTACAAGATTTTTAATTCCTCGTATCTGTGCGGGTGAGAGAGTCATATTTGGTAACAGTTTTACTACAACTGATGCGGTGGGAGCGACCTGTTTTTGCACAAATAGACTTACTTTTGGAATCGCCAAAGATACAGTAGCGTTTTCTACCGGATTTAAAGCAGAAACAGTTCTAGAAAGCTCCCCTTCTAAAGCGCGTAAATACTCTATGTTTTGATCAAAATTTGTAGCACCGAATTTTTGTGTATTAAAGAGTTCAAATCCGACTGTATTATTTTTTGGAATCCCTATGGCCGCAATAGCTATACGCTCTTTATAGACGATATTTTTAGGTACTTCAATCAGATTATTGCTTTTTACCAAATAAGGTATATTATCCTTTGTTAATTTCTGAATCACTTTGTTTGCATCCGTGCTGCTTAGTTTTTCAAAAAGCGGCACATAGCTGGTTTGCGATGGGCTGTGTGAAGCATAGATAATTAAAAAAGCTAAAAATGCCGCGATTGTAGCGACTGCACCGCCTATAATAATACGCTGGGATTTACTTAGCTTTGAATATAATACTACTAATTGTGAAAATAGTGCTTTAAAATCCATATACAACCATTATAAATATTCTGACATAAGTTTAAAGAAGATATCATTTTGTGCCGGTTTACCAATGGTTATTCTCACCGCATTTAAACCGTATCCCTTTAAATCTCTGATTATCATACCTTTTTTAAGCAAAAAATAAGCTAAATCTGAGGAATTATACCGCTCACTCAGTAAAAAAGTAATAAAATTAGTATAACTATTTATAATTTTAATATTGTTTTTTAAGGCAAAGTTCTCATATCTTTTCATTTGGCTAAAATTAGACACTAAGCATTCTTGTATAAACTGCTCATCAGACAGTGCTACACTTGCCGCCTCTAAAGATAATGTTGTGATGTTAAAAGGCGGACGCAATTTATATAATATTTTTATAATATCCGCAGAAGCTACGCCGTAACCAACGCGCATGCCTCCTAGACCGTAAATCTTGGAAAATGTCCCTAAATATAAAACATTATCAAACTGCCAAATAAGCTCTTTTACAGATATAGCCTTCGATTTGTCTTTGTATGCGCCATACTCAATATATGCACCGTCAACAACAACCAATGTATCAGAGTCTATCTTTTTCAAAAACCTGGTCATATCATCTGAATCTATAGCATCACCTGTAGGGTTGTTTGGGGTGCATAAAAATATAATATCGGGATTATGCTTTTGATACAATTCATAAAACTCATCCAAATCATGTTGCATGGATGAAGTTTTGATAACCTTTGCACCTACATGTTTTGCATAAATCTCATACATAGCAAAAGTAACGCTGTTTGTGAGTATAGAGCCATCTTTAGAGCTTTTAGCATGCATAGCAAACTCAATAATCTGATCGCTCCCTGCGCCTATTATAATATTATCATCTTTTACACTAAAACGATTACTGATAGCATGCTTTAATTTCCACATCGAATCATCCGGATACAATGACATATTTGGAATAATCTCTCTCACGGCTTCCTGGACTTTTTTTGAGCATCCAAACGGATTTTCATTGCTTGCTAGCTTAATAATTTCACTTGGGCTTACACCAAACTCCCTGACAACCAATTCTATCGGTTTTCCTGCCTCGTATGTTACGATGTCTTGTAAATGTTTATTAAATTTCATGCATCTCCTTTGGCATAACTTCCAAGCCAAACTACCTCTTGGCTATGCTTTTTAACAACTTTTTGAACTGACCCATCGTCTATATGTCCAAAAAAATCTATAAAAAACCAATACCCCATATTTTCCTTCTCTTTAGATGGACGTGATTCTATCTTAGAGAGATTTATCTTCTCATCATTAAAATCTTGTAAAAAATTCACCAATGCGCCTGCTTTTAAAGGATCTTTTAATTTAACTAGTATAGAGGTTTTATCATCTTTGCTGATTGCATTTTTAAAATCACTCAATATTACAAATCTGGTGGTATTATCCGATGTGTCTTCAATATTTTCAAACATAGTCGGTACGTTATACAGTTTTGCCGCAATATGGCTGCAAATCGCAGCCGATTCTTTATCTTTAGATGCCAAAATAGCAGCTTTTGCCGTAGAATCTACAAGAATATGCTCAATTTCATTTAAATTATTATCAAGTAAAAATTCTCTGCACTGCCCAAAGCCTTTGTCTTTTGAGTATATTTTTTTTATATCTGCTATACTCTCGGCTTTAGTTGCAAATGCCATATGAATTGGCATATACAGCTCTGCAACTATTTTTATATATGATTTTGCTAACAAATCAAGCGTTTCTCCAACAATACCGTCTCTAGAATTTTCAATCGGCACAACACCGAATTTGGCACGCTTTGCTTCTACTGCCGTAAAAACAGACTGTATAGAATTAAGAGATAGATAGCTGCTCATAGCACCAAAACGACTCTCAGCTGCTTGATGAGTAAAACTCCCCTCCGGTCCCAGATAAGCTATACGCTCAGGCAGTTCAAGATTTCTTGAAACTGCAAAAATCTCAAAAAATACAGCTTCAATAGCCTCTTTATTTAACAAGCCGCCTGATTGACTATTTTTTTGAACTAGTCTAGATATAATCTCTTTTTCCCGCTCAGGACGATAAATAGCACTTTTTGTATTTTGCTTGATCTCTCCAACAGTCTTTACGACTGCCATACGCTTGTTCAAAAGCTCCAAAAGTTCTTCATCTAGCTTATCTATCTGCTCTCTGCATTCTTGCAAGTTATATAAGGATTTCATAGATTCTCCATCATATTTTTTATATTGTTAAATATTAAATCCGGGTGTTCATGCTTGGCAATTAAAGGAATAATTTCACCAGCCGTTTTATATTTTCCACTTAAAACAAATACCGTTTTCATACCCAATTTTGATGCTGAGATTAAATCTCCTTTTAAATCATCACTTATAATAGTAATATCACTAAAATCTGCATTTTTATTTTGCTTGCGAAGCTTATTTAACGCTTGCGTATAAAAATATACACTTGGCTTGCCTACAACCGTATAAGGCTTGCAAGATGCCGATGACAACATCTGCAACAATGCTCCGACTCCGGGATATCTTTTAGAATTTTTTACATATAAAGTAGTTTCATGCATTCCAACTAAATCTGCACCGCCCAATAAAAAATCTATCATCTGAGCAAACTCATCGAAAAGATAACCTTGCTTAACTGATATCAAAACTTTTACAGGAGAGATAAAATTTAACTTATAACCCATATCTCTTAAGAGTTGCAAAAACTCATCGCTTCCGTAAGCGGCTATCTCATCGTGCTTATCTATAAGCTCAATTAATGCGGTAAACGGATCAATATAATGGTCTTTATCGATTTGTAATCCTATGGAGTTTAAGTAACATAAAAAAGATGTACTGGAGTGTTTTGTATTATTTGTAACAACCATATATGGAGTATTGCTGCTATTTAAATAATTGATAAATTCTATACTTCCGGGAATCGGTTTTTTATCACTATCATTAATCAAGGTTCCTTGAACATCTATAAAATACACATTAACTTCTCAAATAATCTTTTTCTAATACTATTAAATCTTCAAAAGTCTCACGACGTCTAATCAGCCAGTTTGCATCTCCTTGCACTGCCACTTCCGCACTTCGCGGACGGGTATTATAGTTGCTTCCCATTCCAAAACCATAAGCACCTGCACTATGTATCACTAACAACTGATTATGTTTAAGCGGCGGAAGCATACAATCCTTTGCCAAAAAATCACCGCTCTCACAAACAGGACCAACGACATCCGCCCTACTTTTTTCTCCCTTACCGCCTACTGTTGAGACCATATGAAAAGCACCATAAAGACTAGGGCGTAAAAGATCATTCATAGCCCCGTCAACAATAACAAAACGTTTTTGTTCATTTACCTTCTCATACAATACTTTAGTCACAAAATAGCCTGCGTTAGCGGTTAAAAATCTACCCGGTTCACACACAACAGTAACATCAAGTCCTTTTAGCGCCGAAAGTACGGCTTGTGCATAATCATACGGCGAAATTGTATTTTCCTGATCATAAACAACACCGAGACCACCGCCTGCGTCAAAAAATTTAATATCTATATCAATTGCTTGCAAGGATCTAACCAAGTCTGCAACTATAATTGCTGCCTCTGTTATAGGTTCTAAATCAGTAAGTTGACTTCCGATATGAAAATGGATACCAATTGGATCAAGATATGAAGAATTTTTAGCAAAAATATACATTCTTTTGGCGGTATTTATATCTACTCCAAATTTATTTGCACTTAGCCCTGTTGAGATATACGGATGTGTTTTTGGGTCAATATTTGGATTTACGCGAACGCTGATTCTGCAAGGTTTGTCCGCATTTCTTGCTAACAACTCTATACGCTCTAACTCTGCCATGCTTTCTGCATTAATATATAAAATATCACTTGATATAGCTTCTGCTATCTCATCATCTTGCTTGCCCACGCCACTAAAAATAATCTTATATGGTTCAATTCCCGCTAGTAAAGCCCGTCTGACCTCACCGATAGATACGCAATCTGCGCCACCTCCTAGTGATGCAAATTGTTGTATAACGCTTAAATTAGAATTTGCTTTTACCGCATAAGCCAATAAAGATTTTCTTGCCTTAAAAGCATCTTTTAGCATTTGATACTGCTGTTTCATATATTCAAAATCATAAACATAAAGCGGAGTTTTATATTTCTCTGCCAATTCTTGAAAATCTATCACAAAATCTCCTAAATTTTAATGATAAATTTTATCTAAAAAATACTTAAAAACAGCTCTACAAAGCTTATACCAAACCCAACTAAAGAGTAGGGTTTGGTATTAGTCTGCAATATAGTGTTTATAATAAAAAACCGCAATAACAAACAAAATAAAAACAGGTAACAATATACCCATTTCACTAGAAACGGTTGCCGTAAATGCATATTCCATCATCATAAACAATAATCCCCACACAACGAGTGTAGCCAAAATAGCCATAAAAGTAAAAAAGCTTAAATTTAATACTCTTGAACTAATAGGCACGAAAACAAAAAGAATAACAATAAGCAGCGGAGCAAAAAAAGGATATACAAAAATCTTATATAAAGCACTTTTAATATGAGAGATATTAATATGCTGATTCCTAAATAAAACCAAGGCTTCAAACGCATCGGATATCGTAAAATTGACTCTTCCGTCATACACCTGATTTAAAATTTTTGGCTTAAATTTAGGTAAAGCATTCATGGTGTCTTCTGTTTTAACAAATACGCCTTGACCGTGAAGCGATATTGTCAGTGGTTTTGTTATCACATGAACTTTGGTTAACTCCCATGCATGATGCTTATAAATCGCTTCTTTTGAGATTAAAATCTTCTGTAAATTTTGTTTGCTGGTATAAAAAATTCTAACATTAACGGCTCTTCTTTGTAGCGGATATAATTCACCAAAATATATATATTTATGATTAAACGTAAAAAAAAGATTTTTAGTAGGATTTAGATATTGCTTAAAATTTCTTATGTTATTGGATATTTCGTTTGCTTTTGCAAAATTTGTATCATGTAGTGCAATAAATAGCATGATAATCAATGATGATATTATTAAAAATGGTCTTAAAACCGCTTTTTTATTATATCCTAATGAATAAAACGAAACTAAAGAGTTTGACTTAATTAGATACAGTTTTGTCCCTATCATCGCAAATACCAAAGCTATCGGCAAAACCATATCAATTGCATAAAAACTTCTATACATTAGATAAATAAGTACTAGGTTTGCCGATTTAGGCAAATGATTTATATTTTGAAGATAATCCAATCCCACGATAAACATCACCAAGGCAGCCAAAATAATAGTAAAATATTTCAAATAATGAAAAGATATGTATTTAAAAAGCAACATAAAGAGTATCTTATCTAAAGTTTTTTAACAGTAAACAATGACGCTACATCTTCCATTGTTTTATTTTGCAGTTGCAAAGAAGCTAATGCTGCATGTTTGACCCATAATCCAGTATCAAGCATCTCCTCTTTTGAAAAAGGCGATAAAACATATGCTACCGTTTCATCTTTATTTGCCGGCTTAGATATGCCCATTCTTATGCGAATATAATCATTTGTTATAAAGCTATCAATTGATTTGACCCCGTTGTGTCCGCCGCTTCCGCCGCCTCTTTTAAATTTTACCGATCCAAAAGGAAGATCCAAATCATCATGAACAACAACTATCTTTTTGATATTATAATAATTTTTAACAGCGGCAACACTTTCACCGCTTAAGTTCATATATGTCATAGGCTTAAGAAAGAAAAGGGTGTCTGCCCTAAACAGTTGTCCTTTAAAACGAGTATTATTTATCTGTATCGAAGGTACCATTTTTAGCAGCTCGTCAATCACCATAAAACCTACATTATGACGTGAACATGCATAGTTCGAACCTGGGTTACCAAGCCCGACAATCAACATAATTACTTAGCCTTAATAATACTTACAACACCTACACGGGAACTATCTGTAAAAGTAACATTTCCAATTGGGTCAAGATCACGAATCATTTTTGAATCACCCACATCCATATCAGAAATATCTATCACAATCTCTTTCGGAAGATCTCCGATAAGTCCTTTGACTCGTAAGCGTTTTTTTGATAAGTTTACTAAACCCTTATTTTTAAGTCCGATTGATTCACCAACCAGCTTGACCGGTACATGATAATGCGTTTGAATATCTTTTTGCGCAACCATCAAATCTACATGCAACAATTCGCCTGTTAAAGGATGTGATTCATACGATTGAATAACTACACTTAGTGTTTTATCTGCTACTTTAACATCAAATGCCAATGCTTCTTTACTACGAACTGTTCTAATATACTCGTTTTGCTTGAAAGCGGCGTTGATATTTTCAAGCCCTTTTCCATATATATTAGCAATTAGATAACCATCACGACGTAACGCTTTTGTTTCGCGCTTACCAATACTCTCTCTAATTATACCCTCTAACATGTCTGTCCCTTGAATTTAAATGAGCGCAATTATATCTAAAAATCACTTAATTTACTCTTTTAAATCAAAAATCTCTGATGGAGAATACTCTTTATTCTCAAGAGATTTTTTGTCTTCATCGTTTAATCTGGCGTTTTCTTCAAGGCCCTCCATTTTAAGCTTTAAATCCGCCGGAGAAGTTGCAAACTCAAATGCTTTTTCTCGTGAAATAATCCCGGCTTTATATAGATCTAAAATCGCCTGATCGAAAGTTTGTGAACCGTAAATCTCTTTACCATCATATATAGCATCCACAATCTCATCATCTCTGCTTTCAAGTATTAACTGCTGTATATGGGATGTACGAAGCAAAACCTCTAATGCGGCTACTCGTTTTGAATCAACGGTTGGTATCAGACGCTGGGAAATCACGCCCTGCATTACTGCACCAAATGTTAGCCTTATTCTGTTTTGCTCACTAGTAGGAAAGGTTGAAATTATACGATTTATAGTCTCTTTAGCATCCAATGTGTGAAGCGTAGAGAAAACAAGATGTCCGGTATCTGCTGCATGCAGGGCTATCTCCATAGTCTCTAAATCCCTCATTTCACCAACTAGTATAATATCTGGATCCTCACGCAAAGAAGCACGAAGCGCATTGGCAAAACTTAATGTATCTTGACCTACGCTTCTTTGGTTGACTATGCATTTTCTATCTTTATGAATAAACTCAATAGGGTCTTCAATGGTTATTATATGCTTCCTTTGCGACCAGTTTATCTCATTTATCAGTGCGGCTAGAGTTGTTGACTTACCGCTTCCCGTAACTCCCGTAACTAGAACCAGACCTCTTTCTATTTCTGTAAATTTATGAACAATGTTTGGTAGCTTTAACTCGTCAATTGACATTATTTTTACAGGAATTAATCTAAAAACAGCAGATATACCGTCAGTTTGAAAAAAAATATTAACGCGAAATCTATTAAAATCATCAAAAGGATAGACCAAATCAAGCTCCTTGTGCTCAACAAGTTCGACAAATCTACCGCGCAACAGCTCTTTTGCAAAGACAAGAGCATCATCATGTGATAATATCTCTCCTGAGAGCGGTACTATATCCCCATTTATTCTTGCTCTTACACTAGAGTTAGCCTTCACATGCAAATCGCTCCCGCCTGCATCTATCAATCTCTTTAGATAAACACGTATCTTCTTTAACATCTCAAACGTTAACTTTGATACATCTATGCTATAGTCTGTCTCGCTGTTATTCATAAATTCTCCAATATTTCCGTAAATGCCAATTGAAAGCTCTGCAAACCATCTTTAATGAGCTCTTCTAAAACAGCATCAAAATCTATATCATTCTTCTGTAAATCGGTAAAAAATTTATCAGTAATATTTCTATCTATAGGTAAGTTTGAGGAATGGTTCTTATTTTCAATAAATGCCTCGATAGTCTTTATAGGCGCTGTATTGATGCTGTTAAACGCTAAAAGTTTTTCTATATAGTAAGATGGTTTTAGATCATCTCCCCTAACGCCCGTACTTGCAAATAAAACCTTGCACCCTTTTATATGCATAGCTTCAATTGTTTCATAAATAACTGAAGCATTATATATCCCCGCCACTGCACAAGGTAGATTTTTTGCCTTTAAAAGAGTGTCTAAAATTCTATCTATTCGACTTACAAATACGCTGATGACCGTATCTACATTTATCCGCGCCCTGGCTAATCCTCTTTGAAATGCTTTAGCACAAAAAACAGCCTGCTCTTTAGAAAACACAAGTGTAGCATTAACCGCGACAGAAGATGCCGTAAGCTCCTCCATAGCTTCATACCCGGCAGGTGTAGCCGGTACTTTTATCATAACATTATCTCTGCCAATTAGTGCGTGAAGCCTTTTTGCCTCTTGCACGGTAGCCTCGGCATCATCGCATAAAAACGGATCAACCTCTATGCTTACATAGCCATCATCTTTTTGCTTAAACAAAGGATGCAAAACATCGGCAGCTTTTTGTATGTCAAAAATAGCAATTGCCTCATATTTTTCTTTTGGTGGCAGATTGCTTAACGAGGCTATCTGTTTTTGATACGCTTTTGATGTTAAGATTGCATTTTTAAATATCGTCGGATTGCTCGTTGCTCCGTTAATAATACCTCTAGTTATTAAATCTCTAAACGTGGTGTCTAAATACTCACGCTCTATAAAATCAGCCCATAAAGAAAATTGTAAATTTTTTATATACATTATTATGCCTTAATTTAAATCACTGTCACGCCAGTATTTTGTACCGTTAATTGTAGCTTGAAGTGCCAATCCGTCTTTTGTCAAAGTATAAAGCCTGACTCCAGGCATCACTGAAAGTGAGCCATTTAAAGCAGAGCCTTTTTTCTTATATTTCGCGGCCGCATCAGCCTGTATGTTTGCCTGCCAGCCATGTTGTATAAAATAATCAAATACCTTTTTATTGGCAAAAATAAAGATTACCCTAAAGTCTTTCACGCCTAATCCCAGCCCTACGCCGGCGGTACCCATATCCATATAAATATTTTGACCGGTTATATTATTGTGTGCCAGCCCCTTGCCTCCGCCTGCTGCAAAAAATACAACATTAACACCAAGGCTTGAAAAAGTAGCATAACCGTAAGCAGAGGATATCATCTCATGCGTATTGGGAGCGTATTTATATAACAACTGTAACGTTTTTGCGCTTGAGTCAAGCCTCTCTTTTCGCAATTGCTCAACACTTTTGCCCGACCAAAAACCGTTTAACAACAAGATTGTCACAACCGTTACGGCAAAAACTCTAAATATTCTCATCTAATCTCCTTTTATTATATATATTATTGATAACAACACCTTCTATCTGCCAGTTATGATCTAGGTGTTTATCTGCACTTTTATCCATACGCATTAAAAAACTGTCTCTGGAGACCTCTTTTGCGCCCAGACTCTTTAAATGTTTTGTAGGGATTTGACAATCTATAAAATCATATCCCCAATACTCTAAATGCTTGACTAGGATGGTAAATGCAGCTTTTGAAGCATCGCTTGCATGTGCAAACATGCTCTCTCCGCAAAAAACAGATCCCACAACAACTCCATAAGCTCCCCCAACAAGTTTTCCATCTTGATAAGCTTCTACGCTGTGCGCATGCCCCATGCCATGCAAAACATTATATGCTTCAACAACCTCAGGTAATATCCATGTCCCGTCCTGCTCTTTTCTTTTAGTGCCGGCACAACTGGCAATAACATCTAGAAATTTAGTATCAAAACTATATGTAAAATGCTTTATTCTTTTTTTAAGTGAGCGTCTTAGTTTAAAATCACTAAAATCTAAAACCAGTCTTGGATTGGGCGACCACCATATAATGGGGTCTCCTTCGCTGTACCATGGGAAAATACCCTTTTTGTATGCACTCATAAGCCTAGATGACGATAAATCACCTCCAAAAGCTACAATACCCTCTTTTGTAGCCTGATTTGAATGTGGAAATAGATTGCCTAGTGTTAATTTAGCTACACTCAATGACACAACTCTTTAAAATCAAAAACAAGTTCTGTAGTAAAATCTACAAACACGTCACCGCCATTTATGAGATTACCAAATAATATCTCATCTGTTAGCCTATTTTTCACATGTTCTTGTATGTACCTCTCAAGAGGTCTGGCACCAAGCTCTTTATCATACCCTGCTTTTGCTATATGATGCAAGGCTTCTTTGCTTACATGTAGAGTAATTTTTTTACTCTTTAACTCTTTGTTTAACTGCTCTATAAACTTATATGCAATATCTTGCACTATAGTTATATCAAGCACATTAAACTGTATAATAGCATCAAGACGATTTCTAAATTCAGGGGTAAAAAACGATTTTAAAGATTCATCTTTTGACAACAGACTATCTGCATTAAATCCCATGACTTTTCGCTCCTGTGCTCCGATATTTGATGTCATAATCAATATAACATTTTGAAAATCAACTCTAACACCGTTGTTGTCCGTCAAGCTAGCATGATCCATAACCTGCAATAAAATATTAACCAAATCAGGATGAGCTTTTTCTATCTCATCTAGAAGTAAAACCATATACGGATGCTTTCTTACAGCTTCGGTGAGTATTCCGCCCTGCTCAAACCCGACATATCCAGGTGGCGAGCCTATGAGTCTGGCTACTGAATGCGCTTCCATATATTCACTCATATCTAAACGCTCAAAATAAATTCCCATCACCTCAGACAATGAACGCGCCAGCTCAGTTTTTCCAACTCCGGTAGGCCCCAAAAATAAAAAAGACGCTATAGGTTTGTCTGCACTTTTTAAACCTGCCCTTGAGCGTTTTATCGCTTGAGTCACTGCATCTATCGCCTTGTCTTGACCTTTGAGACGAGCTTGTAAATCATCTTTTAAAGTTGCTAGCTGTTTAGTGCCGCCTTTATCCATTTTGGACGTCGGCATGCCGGTGATTTTAGAGATCACTGTTTCAATATCATAAGTTGTAATAGATTTTCTTTTGTATTTTTTAAGATGAAACGATGCTCCCGCTTCATCAATTAAATCGATTGCCACGTCTGGTAAAAAACGATCGGAGATATATTTTTTTGATAATTCTACCGCACTTTTTAATGTATTGTCACTATATTTTACACTATGATGTTCTTCATATTTGCTACGAAGTCCTTTTAAGATTAAAAAAGCATCTTTTTTTGTAGGCTCTTTTATATCTATTTTGGAAAATCTTCGTGAGAGTGCTTTATCTTTATCAAATACATTGCGAAATTCTGCATAAGTTGTAGCTCCCATGCATTTTATCTCGCCTGATGCAAGTGCAGGTTTTAGCTGATTTGAAGCATCCATAGAGCCTCCGCTAACAGCTCCGGCTCCAACTAAGGTATGAATTTCATCAATAAATAAAACAGTATTTGGCTTCTTTTTTAATTCATCCATAACCGACTTTAGACGCTTTTCAAAATCCCCTCTGTATTTTGTACCCGCAATCATAGCACCTAAATCAAGCGCAAAAATAGAAGCATCTTGCAATATTTCAGGTACATCCCGCTCACTAATGCGAAGCGCCAACCCTTCAGCAACCGCAGTTTTACCTACTCCAGGCTCACCCACTAAAATCGGATTATTTTTCTTTCTTCTACAAAGTGTCTGTATCACTCTTTGTATCTCTGTTTCTCTACCGATAATGGGGTCAATGAGCCCTTTTTTTGCTTTTTGGACAAGATTAATAGTATATTTTGCAAGATCGCTATCGCTTTTTGTATTATTTTGTTTATTTAAAGTTTTTTTATCCGCAATAGCTTCTAAAATATCTATACGCTCTATGCCGTACTCTTGCAATATCATACATGCATATGAGTGTTCTTCTTCATATATGGCAACCAAAAAATCACCTATATCGGCGCTCTCTTTTTGAGCATTTTGCGCATATGCAATCATCTTATCTATCAAACGAGACAAAGAGATAGTCTCATACGGGGGCTTAGTTGAGGTGCTATTTGTATCTACGCTACTAAAAATGTAGCTCCCAAGCTCATTTCTTAATATTTTAGAGTCCACGCCGCACTCTTTCATAATCGTTATGCCCTCTCTTGAGCCTAAGATGACAAATAAAAGATGCTCAATAGTCAAATACTCATGCCTGTGCTCTTTTGCAAATGCTATTGATTGTTGAAAAATTGAATTTAACTCCATGCTAATCATTATATTCCCTCCAAAACCGCTTTCAACGGAAATCCGTTATCGCGAGCTCTTTTATGTACCTGAGCCGCCTTGGTTTCTGCTATTTCATAACTATAAATACCGCACATACCGCTGCCGTTGTTATGAATCTGCAACATAATAGACTCGCCCTGCGATGCAGATTTATGGAATATTTCCATTAAAACTTCCACAACAAACTCCATAGATGTGTAATCGTCATTTAACAATATAACTTTATACTGTTTTGGTAATTTAACAGATATCTGTTCATCTAACTGTATATCTTGCTTACTTGACATGCTTTGCCGCTTTTAAAAAATCACTGATTATATCAAAAGCATTTTCCAGCCCTACAGATACCCGTATCAAGCCATCTGTTATACCCAAAAAAACTCTTGTTTTATCATCAAAATCACTATATATCGTTGATGCCATATGCAGAGCCAGTGTTCTGCTGTCACCTATGTTGGCGGTGATAACCGGAAGCGTCGTGTTGTTTAAAAACTCAAACGCTTTTTGCTTGCTTCTCATATCGATAGTAAAAAGAGTACCGCATCCATCCTTAAAATCATTTAAATATCTTTGATGATGCGGATGAGATGAAAGCGATGGATGGTTTACATGTAAGCCGTTTTCATCTAAGACTTTTACAACCTGCTCAACTGTTGAGGTTATCCTGTCCATTCTAAGAGGCAGTGTCTCTAATCCCAATAATGTTAGATAGCTGTTAAAAGCACTAGCACTCATACCAAAATCCCGCATCCCACGTTTTTTGGCATTTACTACAAGTGCCATTTTACCGGCTGTTTTGATAAACGGATGAAGTTCTTTATATTTATCTGAACTAAATTTATCATTCTTGCCAATAGCTCTATAAACAACCGCTCCGCCTAGGGCTGAAGCATTACCGCTTATGATTTTAGTCGTAGAGTAAACTATAATATCTACACCCAACTCAAAAGGTTTAACGCAAAGCGGGGTGATTGTATTGTCAATCATCAAAGCAACTCCGGCATCATTTGCAATTTTAGCTATAGCTTTAATATCGGGAAGCCTCATATTTGGATTTCCCACACTCTCTAAAAAGATAAGTTTTGTTTTATCATTTATAGCGTTTTTGATATTTTGCAGTTCATCAACATCAAAAAAAGAGGTTTTAATGCCAAATCTGCTAAGTGTTTCATTAAAAAATGAATACGTACCCCCAAAAAGCCCGCCTATACTGATAACCTCATCAGAGGTCTGAACTATAGATATAACCGCCAGTGTAATTGCCGACATGCCCGAACTTGTAGCAATAGCTCCGATGCCTCCATCCATGACCGCCAACAGATTTTCCAGTTTAGCTGAGGTTGGATTACCCATTCTGGCATATACCGGCTTTTTCACAGTGCCGTCAAAAATACCCTCTGCATTTTGACTATCACCATAGCCAAATGATGCTGAGCCTACAATGCTCGGGCTGACAGCTCCATTTTTATTACCGGCAAGTTGAACAAACGACGTGCAATATTTCTCAAAACGACTCATACATATACCTTATAATCTTTATTGATATTATATCACAGATTAAAGTACCGCTGATTTAATTACCATTAACTTCTCCCCGCTCATCTCGTTCATCGAATAAGGTATGCCCCCTAGTCCCAGCCCTGAATGTTTTGCACCGCCAAAAGGCATCCAATCCACTCTAAAAGCGGTATGGTCATTAACCATAACAGAAGTTCCGTTTAGTCTCTTAACCCCATAAAGCGCCGTATCGATATTTTTTGTAAAAATAGATACCGAAAATGACACCTCTAGTGAGTTTGCCCATTTTATCGCTTCATCTATTTTGTCATACCCATACACACAAACAACAGGACCAAATACCTCTTTTACGCTTACTTTGGCATCTTTTGGAGGGTTTAAAAGGATAGTAGGTTTATATAAAGATTTTGAGATAGCCTTACCGCCGCAAAGAAGTTTTGCACCGCCGCGCAAGGCCTCTTGTACCCACTCGTCAACCCTTTTAAGCTCACTGCTGCTAATTAAAGGCCCAACTTCTGTTTGCTTATCTAGCGGATCTCCAACTTTTAATGCATCAGCGGATATTGTTAGTTTTTTACATACTTCATCTAAAATTAAATTATGAACATAAACCCTTTGAACCGATACGCAGACTTGTCCCGCATGATAAAACCCGCCCTTTGTAAGCGCAGGGATTACATCATCTATATCGGCATCTGCTTCTACTATTACAGGAGCCACGCCGCCATGTTCCAGCCCGACTCGCACTCCCGGTGCCACATTTGATCTTAAAAACCAGCCTACCGTGCTTGAGCCGATAAATGATAAATAATCTATTTTTTTGCTTGTAGCTAGATGCTGCGTTGTCGGTATATCACACACAATTAGCTGACACCACTCTTTTGGCAGTCCCGCCTCATATAAAATCTCTACAAATTTCATGGCACTAAGAGGAGTTTTCTCAGACGGTTTGATGATAACAGGAGC
>JALVUF010000064.1 GCA_027023805.1 Helicobacteraceae bacterium | reverse complement strand
CTATGATATTGAGCAGCTCTCTCATCTGAAGCTTTTCTTCGTATTTATTTGTATAGTTTTTTACTACACATATATCCAAATCACTATCTTCATTTGGCACCCCGTAAGCATAAGAGCCAAAAAGTATGATTTTTTCAGGGTTTAAGGGCATAAGACTCTGTACTATCTGCTTTTTTATCAAAGGGGATAAACTAGATTTTTTCTCTTTGGTTTTAGCTATCATCATCTAACTCTTTTCTTTAATTGGGTGTCAGTGTAATAATTATATCCAAAAAGTTGCTATAATCATAAAAAACTAATAGATAAAGAGATGGAGATGGAGTATAGATATATCGGAAAAAGCGGTCTTAGGGTCAGTCCTATATGCATGGGAACTATGACATTTGGCTTGCAATGTGATGAGAGAGAAGCGTTTAGGATACTCGACTATGCTTATGATAGAGGTGTAAATTTTTATGACACAGCGGAGCTTTACCCCGTACCTCCAAGCGGTGAATTAGCAGGAGTTACCGAGGAGATTGTGGGCAGATGGCTAAAGACAAAGCCGCGCGATAGCGTTATACTTGCTTCAAAGGTTGCAGGTGCTGCTTCAGGGTGGTTTGTTCCTCCTATTCGTCACGGCTTAACGGCCATTGACAGATTTCATATAAAGCACGCGGTGGAGGGTTCGCTGAAGCGTTTGGGAGTTGAGTATATCGACCTTTATCAGATGCACTGGCCAGATACGGTAGTGCCTATCGAAGAGTCGATGCGCGCGTTTGATGAGCTTGTAAAAAGTGGAAAAGTACGATATGTAGGTACTTCAAACGATACTGCTTACGGTACATGTAAAGCTTTAATGACATCAAAATACGAGGGTCTTGCGCGCTTTGAGTCGATACAAAACAATTTTTCACTTTTAAATAGAAGATTTTTAGATGAGCTTTCAACCGTTGCAAAGCAGGAGCATATTTCTCTTCTTGCATATTCCCCATTAGCCGGAGGAGTGTTAAGTGGCAAATACAATCAAGCAAACAATAAAAGCGGAAGATTTTATGAGTACAATAACTCCAACCTTCCTCGTCAAAAAGCCATGGCGCATAGATTTTTAAACAGTAAAACCCTTGCCTCAACACAGAAATATTTGAAAATCGCAAGTGATGGGGGGATCGACCCCGTAACTATGGCAATTGCATGGTCTAAACAGTTTGATTTTGTAGCTTCAACTATCGTGGGAGCTAGAGAAATGGTTCAGCTAAAAGCTTCACTTGATGCTATGGAAGTGACGCTTGACAAAGATATCTTAGATGCTTGCGACAAGGTTCATCAAGAGATACTATATCCTATGGGTTAAATATGTCAAAAATCAGCTTAAGTATTTTTTTGCTATTATTTTTTACCGGATGCGGCATCAGGCACTATGCGCTAAGCAGTGCTGATATTGTGATTATAAAATCGCCTCATCTAAGATATGCCGATGAGGGATATATAAGCCATAATAAAGATGCTGTTTTATTGCAGATGTATGAGGCCGGTACGCTGGTGAAGACGATACGACTAAATCATCTTATTTGCGTTGATAGTGAAGGTTGCCTGACAAAGCAGATGTTTAACGATAAATATCTAAGCTCTAGCTATCCGCCTGACATCTTACAAGATATTATTTTAGGCAAGAAGATATATAAAGGCAAGAATTATATAAAAGTGCAGGGAGGATTTACCCAGCAAATAAGCAATCTACATGTAAACATATTTTATAGCGTTATTTCTCATGTAATTATATTTAAAGATTTTAAAAATCATATCTTTTTAAAAATATCACCGTTAAGTCCTTAGCTGATCGAGCAATTCAAATAAAGTAACACTGGCATCTTCCATCTCTTTGAAGCTTGTTAATATTTTATCTCTGGTTTTTTCACTATACCCCTCTTTTGATAACCGCGCAGCTAAAATAGCATTCTTGTGTACATCTTCGTGGAATTTATCTATTTTAAAATATGCCGGAAGATTACCGAATTTTTCTTTAGCCTCGCCAAGATACCATTTTCCAAGCCTGCACATCGTGTGTGAACTTATACCCTCTTCGCCTTTGTGAGCCATAACCCGACTAAAAATATCGGACTTGAAAAGTATATGGTCAATTTTTACAAGCGTAATCATAAGCATTGATTCTAGTTGCTGTGCGTCTGTTTTCATCTCATTTGCGCTGACATTAAAGCCGTCTAAAATCTTTTTAAAGCTTTCAATCATTTTAGTGGATTCATTTGAGACTTTGCTCATAGTCTCTGCCGAGTCTGCTATGGTGCCTGTTTCTTGCTGTAAGGTTTGGATAGAGATGTTTATCTCGCCGGTAGCTTTTTGCGTTCTCTCGGCTAGCTTTCTAACTTCATCGGCAACAACGGCAAACCCGCGTCCATGTTCACCCGCGCGCGCTGCTTCTATAGCCGCATTTAAAGATAACAGATTTGTCTGTTCTGCTATATCTTTGATCAGATTTACAATTTCGCCTATTTCATCTGCTCTGTTTTGAAGAGACTGAACGGATTGATTGTTGTTATCAATATGTTGTGTCAGCGTGGATAGTTTTGCGATAACTTCATTTGCCTCATCAATGCTTTGGCTGGATTGTTCTGCCGTTTTATCGGCATTTTTGGCTGTTTGGTTTAGTCTGCCAACACCATCGGACAACTGTTCTTGTACCATAGAAAAACTCACTGCAAGCGGTTTTCCCGTTTTACCGAGTTCACCTGCAAAATTTTTCTCTGTTTGTATATTGTATTCATGTTCCATGGCATCTATTGCTTGATTGATTTTAATTGCAGTTTTTGTAAAAGCGCTGTTTAGCCCTTGTGTGTTTATCCGTCTGAAAAATTTACTTTTTGAAGCATAATCTATCGCCGTATCGGTTTCACGCATAAAAACTTCAAGTTCATCTAAAAAATCGTTCACATCTCTAGAGAGCTGTCCCAATAGACCAGGTTCGGCTATATTTGTTTTTCTGACTTCAAAATTTCCTTTTACCGCTTCTTCAAGAACATTTTTTGAAGCATCAAGGGAGATGTTGATCTTACGAAGATACATATAAATCATAATTGCAAATATTATATTTAAGATGTTTAACCCGGCGGTTAACAGATGAAAGCCGTAAAGGTACGACACTACGCCGGTAGAGGCAAAAACAGTAATTAAAATTGCTATATTGGTATATTGTATTTTAGATAGAGAGGATGAATTGCTCATAAGTAGTTCCTTTTTTTTCTATAAAATTTTGTAAAAATTTGTATGATTCGTCCATGTTTTGATGTTTTTCTATATCTAAGAGTCGTTTATAAATATCTTGTATAAACAAGACCGCCTCTTTTTTTGGTTTTCTTCTTGCTGAAAAATATCCGATGATTTTATCATGATCGTCAAATGAAGGCGTGATATTTGCCAGCACCCAGTAAAATGAGCCGTCCTTGCAGAGATTTTTCACATAGGCATTAATCTCCTGTTTGTTCTTGATGGTATCCCAAAGCAGTTTGTATATGCAGCGCGGCATGTCGGGATGCCTGACTATATTGTGAGGTCTGCCTAAGAGTTCGGCTTCGCTGTAACCGCTGATATTGATAAAAGCAGTATTACAATAGGTAATTTTACCTTTTGTGTCCGTTTTAGAAATAATCATCTCATCTTGTTTAAAAAAAACTTCATTATTTGTTACTGTTTGTTTTGGCATTGGTTTCTCCGTAAAGTTTTGCTAAGATTATATCTCAACAAAACTTTTCTTGATATAAAGGGGACAGATGAAATATGTAGGAGCACACACATCAACAAGCGGTGGAGTATATAATGCCATAATCAATGCGCAGTCCATAGGCGCAAAAGCTTTTGCTATGTTTACAAAAAATCAGCGAAGATGGGAAGCAAAGCCCCTGCAAAGCAAAGATATCGACAAGTTTAAAGAGCTTTTAGATAAAAGCGGAATATTGCCCCGCCATGTTTTACCGCATGATTCATATCTGATAAATTTAGGTCATCCCGATCATGAAAAACGTGATAAATCGATAAATGCTTTTTTAGATGAGGTGCAAAGATGTGAGATTTTGGGTCTTGACAGACTAAATTTTCATCCGGGAAGCCATCTGAAACAGATAAGCGAAGAGGAGTGTCTAAGACGCATAGCAGATGGAATGAACAAAACGTTAGATAAAACAAAAGGTGTTACTTTGGTACTTGAAAATACGGCAGGTCAGGGAAGTAATCTTGGTTGGAAGTTTGAACATTTAGCACGTATTATCGAACTGGTTGAAGATAAAAGCAGAGTCGGTATCTGTATTGATACATGTCATATGTTTACAGCGGGCTATGACATAAGAACACGCGAGGCTTATGATATCTCAATGGCACAATTTGAAAGTATAATAGGGTTTAAGTATCTAAGAGGTATGCATCTAAATGATTCAAAACCGGATCTTGGTTCACATGTAGATAGGCACGATAGCATAGGCAAGGGCAAGATTGGACTTGATGCATTTAGATTTATCATGAATGACGAGAGAATGGATGATATTCCTCTTATCTTAGAAACTATAGATGAGAGTTTATGGCCGCAAGAGATTAAACTGCTGTACTCTTTAATAGAAGGCTGATAATTTATAGAGGCGTTCTTAAGTGTTTTTTTTGTATGATAAGCTACAATAATGTTAAGATATTGCTTAAAAAAGGAAAAAAGTGGTAGAAACATTAAAATATCCATATAAAAATTTTTATGAAATGTTAGTGCATAATGCCGGTACAAATCCTCATAAAAAAGTTATATTAATAGATGACTTACATATATCAAACAAAGAGTTATTGGCAAAAGTTGATGCGTTTGCATATTTTTTGGATGCTTTGGGCACTAAAGATGGGGATATGATTCCCATTATTGCTCCAAACTGTTATGAATTTATAGTAAGTGTCTTTGCGATTTGTAAACTAGGTGCTGTTGCGGTACCGCTGAATAACATGCTAAAACAAGATGAGTATAGATATATCCTAAACGATTGTAGTGCCAAGCTCTTGATAACGTCTGATAAGTTTAAAAAAGAGATAAACGGATTACGCGAGATAACCGGGCTTGATAAAATTATATGGATTGACGATGCTCCCATGCTAGATGAGCATAATATACTCTTTAGCGACATGCAAGACGGATTGGGTCAATCATCAGTTTTGCCTGCAAATAAAGATTTAGACGAGTTAGCGGTTATCTTTTACACATCAGGCACTACCGGTAATCCAAAGGGCGCCATGCTTAGTTATAGAAATATTTTTTCAAATATGATTAGCGGAAGCATGCTTTTTAAAGTAACTACCAAAGATAGATTTATAGTGTATCTGCCTATGTTTCATGCTTTTACTTTTACTATCATGACGATGTTGCCGATTTTTACCAACTCTTCTATACTTATTATTAAAAAACTGCATCCTTTTAGCAATATTTTAAAACAGACTCTTTTAAAGAGAGTAACGGTATTTTTAGGCGTTCCGGATGTATATAATGCTCTTATTCGTGCTAAGTTACCGTGGTATTTTCTTTGGTTTAATTCTATTCGTTTGTTTATATCAGGCGCATCCGCACTAAGCGAAGATACATTAAATAAATATACACGAGTTTTTAAACGTGCTAAGATGCTGGAGGGGTACGGTCTTAGCGAATGCTCACCGGGTGTCAGCGTAAATACATTGGAGCATCAGCGTCCATATTCCATAGGCAAGCCTTTACCCGGATATGAGGTGAAAATAGTCAATGAAGATATGGTTGAAGTGCCGCGCGGGGAAACCGGTGAGATTATAGTGCATGGTGATTGTGTTATGATGGGATATTTAAATAATGAAGAGAAAACTAAAGAGACAATTTGTAACGGTTGGCTCAAAACCGGAGATATGGGCAAAATGGATGAAGACGGTTTTATTTATATAGTTGATCGTATTAAAGACTTGATAATCTCAAAAGGTATAAATATCTACCCTCGTCAGATAGAAGAGGCACTCACTCATCTACCGTATATAAAAACATCTGCCGTAGTAGCCAAAAAAGATACAAAAAACGGTGAAGTACCTGTCGCATTTGTTGAACTTGAAGATAATGTTGATAGAAAATCAATAACCCAGTTGAGAGTCAAGAATGATCTAAAAGACAAATTGGCTAATTTTAAGATACCAAAAGCAGTGTATTTTGTAGATGATCTTCCTAAAACAGCAACGGGAAAAGTGTTAAAACGGGTACTAAAAGAACAGATTAAGAAAGAAGAACAAATTTGAAAAATGTAATCGATTTTATTGAAACAAAAGATGTACAGACAACTGTTTTGTATCCGCAGTTAAAATGCAGTACAGATGAAGCAAAAATTCTCCAATATATGAGCAAAAGATATATACAAGGCAGTGAGGAAATTATTGTTTTAGAGATTATGCAAGATATTTATGGCGAGCAGGAATATGAATATCTGTATCATCTGCAAGAGGTAAAAGAGTTATTGGAGCTAGGATGGCTGCATCAAAAAACATTTACACCAATTAAGATTGCAGATGCCACAATGCTTGAACTGCTAAATAGCGTAGTGGCTCTTACATCATCATTTTTGAAAGTTTTAGAAGAGGGCAGTTTGGATGTTGAGCTGCCGGCCATCAAACCTTATACAGATCATTTAGAGTATTTGCAAGATCAATTTTATCGCATTGAGCTTTATCAGAAGATGAGTACTATAAGACATAATGTTCATGAAAATTCATTGGGTATCGATAGGATTAGCAGTAAATTAAAACTTTTAGAAGCAAGAATATCTGATAGAATTGCTCAAACGAAAGATGATATAGCGCTAAATAAATTTTTTAAGCAAAAGAAGCTTGATACAAAAGAAGAGATACTGTTTTTAGCTCTCTTACGTGAAGAGTACGGCTCATCAGAAGCTTCGCTAAGGGATATGAACACTTTGATTGATTTGATATCAACCGATGAATATGAGCGCATAAAAAACAGATCATTGCTTGAAGAGGGCTCCAGGCTTATTGGCAGCGGTATTATGGATTATGAAGAGATGCTCAATCCGTTTGGGGGAATTGCAAGGTCGTTTTTTATCTCTGAAGAGGTATTGCAGTCGATTATCCATCCTCAAAAAAAGAAAAAAGCTATCAAATTAAAACTAGATACGCTTATTAAAGAGCAGGAGATTTTTGAACTTGTAGATCCTGAAACGACACTAGATGACGTGGTGTTACATGACAAAACAAAAGCAACACTTCAGGCTCTGATTAAACAGGTGGATAAAGATGTTGTAGCCAGGCTTGTTGCATGGGGCATCAAAGATAAAAAAAGCGGTATTGATGCTCGTATAATCTTTTACGGACCCCCAGGTACGGGCAAAACGCTTACATCTTACTCGCTTGGAAAAACTTTAAAACGACAGGTGCTGAGCTTTGACTGTTCTAAAATACTCTCCATGTATGTCGGTGAGAGTGAGAAAAATGTACGTAAGATTTTTGATACATATTATGATTTAGTTGCCAAATCAAAAACTGAACCGATACTTTTATTAAATGAAGCAGATCAGTTTTTGAGTGCCAGAACAAGCGGGGCGGGTAGCGGAGTTGAGCAGATGCATAACCAGATGCAAAATATATTTTTAGAACAGATAGAAAACTTTAAAGGTATCTTGATTGCTACGACAAATCTTCTTGAAAATATTGACACCGCCTTTTCAAGGCGTTTTAACTACAAAATAGAATTTAAAAAGCCGGATGAGAAACAAAGACGCCAACTGTGGCGGATGATGTTGCCTAAAAATGCAGATTTTGAAGATACGTTTAGCATTGATGAACTTGTTAAATATCCATTAACCGGAGGGCAGATAAGCTTAATTATCAAAAATACCGCTTATAGTGTAGCCGTTAAGGAGAGTCCGGTTTTTACACTAGATGAATTTAAGGCACAGATTCAAAAAGAGCAATCCGGCAACTTTGATAATGAAAGATTGATGGGATTTATAAAATAGTGTTACATGTTGACACACTTTTGTAATCTAAAATATATATCTATTACAATTTGTAACATAGCTTAGATTGAACTATAAGATTACTTATTTATTTAATATTTATTTTGTTATAGTAATGCAAATTATTCTTTCGATAATATTTGGCTTGCGGCAAAATTATATAAGCGGGTCTTTATGCTTTGCTTGGTATTATCGTGATTAGAGTAAACAATAACATAAGTGGGGATTACATGGAGCATATATATCATGCGCACGCATATCTAGGTGCATTTTTATTATTTGCATTAACTTTCGGTGCTTTTACTTTAACTACAAAAATGGCACATTTTGTAAGTCATTTTTTAGCATCTAAAGATACGGAAAAGATAAAGCTCTCTATCTATGAATGTGGGCCTGAAGTTACAAAACAGCCAAACAGGTTGTCACCGCAATTTTATCTATTTGCCTTGCTTTTTATACTTTTTGACGTGGAGATAGTTTTTATGTTTCCTTGGGCGGTTGATTTTAAATATCTTGGTTGGTTTGGCTTTACGGAGATGATAGGTTTTATAGTTTTATTAGCAATCGGTTTTATATACGCTTGGAGAAAAGGAGCCCTGCAATGGCACAGCATAAAGTAAATTATTCACAAGATGGCGGCTTGCCTGTTGCACTTACAACGATTGACAAAGTTGTAAACTGGGGACGATCCAATTCAGTATGGGCACTTACATACGGCCTTGCATGCTGTGGTATAGAGATGATGGCATCGGGTGCTTCTCGTTTTGATTTTGATAGATACGGTACGATATTTAGAGCTTCTCCAAGGCAGTCTGATGTTATGATAGTTGCCGGGACTCTAACAAAAAAACATGCCGAATTTATTAAAAGACTATATGACCAAATGGCAGAGCCTAGATGGGTTATCTCCATGGGTTCTTGCGCAAATACAGGTGGCATGTTTAACACTTACTCTACTGTTCAAGGCGTTGACAGGATAATTCCTGTTGATTTATACTTGCCAGGCTGTGCACCGCGTCCTGAGACACTACAGTATGGTGTTATGTTGCTGCAAAAAAAGATAAGGGCTCAAAAAGCAGATAAATCACAAGTGAAAAAGAGGTTGATATAGATGAGAACTTATAAACCTAAAGATAATGTACAGGCGAAGCCTTATTATACAGATAGATTTTATGTATCTCCACAGGTACCAAAACAAGATGTTAGCAGTGATGAGGTTTTCGCTTCTGATTTGACTGTCTTAAAAGAAAACTTTACAATTCATGATGCCTATATCCAAATAGGACAGATGGTTGTGTATATTAATGCAAGCGATAATTATAAAGTTTTGAAGTTATTGCGGGATAAACTGGATTATACACAGCTCTCTGAAATGAGTGCTATTGACTGGTTGGCTAAACAAAATCAGTTTGAGATTTTTTATCAATTATTATCAATGGAAAAAAGAAAACGTATTCGCATAAAATGTTTTATAGACAAAGATGAAGCAATCAATAGTGTTGAAAAGCTCTTTCGCAGTGCTGATTGGTCTGAAAGAGAAATGTATGATATGTTTGGGATAAAAGCAAATAATCATCCGTTTTTAAAACGTATTTTAATGCCATATGACTGGGAAGGCTATCCGCTGCTTAAAACTTATCCGCTAGAAGGTGATGAGTTTGCCGCATGGTATGAGGTAGATAAGATTTACGGCAAAGAGGCGCGAGAAATTATAGGTCCTGAGATTCGTGATACCGCCAGAGTTGACAGGTATGATAGCGAGCGCTTTGCACGACTGGGTCATGAAGTTCCAAAAGGAACAAAGATTACAGGAAATGAACAAAAGCAGCCTTTAGCCTATCAAGAAGAGGGCGGCGTGTTTATGATAGATAAGTTTGATGAAAATAAATCTATAATTATTACAGATAGAGATAGGTAGTAGAATATGCAGCAACCAAACAGATTAAGACCGTTTTTTGAAAATATAACATTTGAGCGCGAAGATAATGAAGCTATTTTAAACTTTGGACCCCAACACCCATCTTCTCATGGACAGTTGCGCCTTATGCTTCATCTACAGCAAGAGATGATAACAAAAGCTCATCCGGATATCGGTTACCTTCATCGCGGTATGGAGAAGATGGCGGAAAATATGATTTATAATGAATTTATGCCGACAACTGATAGGATGGATTATATTGCATCAAGTTCAAACAATTATGGATTTGCTTTAGCGGTTGAAAAGCTAATTGATGTCAAGGTACCAAGACGTGCTAAAGTAATTCGTATGCTTTTGCTGGAAATAAACCGACTAATGTCTCATCTATTTTGGCTAGCTACGACAGCTCTTGATATCGGAGCTATGACGGTATTTTTATACGGCTTTAGAGAACGTGAGTATTTGATGGACTTAATTGAGGACTATTGTGGAGCTAGATTAACCCACGCAGCTATCAGGATAGGTGGTGTTCCCCTTGATCTGCCGGACAATTTTATAGCAAATTTAAGAAAATTTTTAGCAAAATTTCCACAAGATATTAAAGATTATGAAGATCTGCTTGATAAAAACCGTATTTGGCTGATGAGGATGGAGAATGTCGGTGTTTTATCAAAAGAGATGGCGCTTTCATGGGGATGTACCGGTCCAATGCTAAGAGCCAGCGGCATAGCTTGGGATATTCGCAAAGAAGAGCCTTATGAACTATATGATGAGGTTGATTTTAAAGTCCCCGTCTCAGATAAAGGCGACAACTATGCCAGATATCGTATCTATATGCAGGAGATGAGACAATCAGCGCATATTTTAGAGCAAGTAGCAGATATGTATGATAAAGTCGTAAAAGATAACGACACGGCACTTATGGCTCATTCGCCCAGATATATTTCGGCGCCAAAAATTGATATCATGACGCAAAACTACTCTTTAATGCAGCATTTCGTGCTTATAACTCAAGGTATGAGACCGCCGGTTGGAGAGGTTTATGTAGCGACAGAATCTCCAAAAGGTGAGCTTGGCTTTTATATCAATTCTCAAGGCGGTCCTTATCCGTATAGATTAAAATTGCGCGCGCCGTCATTTTGGCACACCGGTGTTTTGACAGATCTGCTTCCCGGGCATTATATTCCGGATGTTGTCTCTATTATAGGTACTACAAATATTGTTTTTGGTGAGGTAGATAGATGAAAAGATATGATTTAAGACCTTTAAAAAAAGAGTTTGAACCTAGAATGAAAGAGATTCTATCGTCTCATCCAAAAGGTGAAGTCGGTATATTCTTGTTTGAAATTGGTGATTTTTCTCCAATTCAGCGTTCGGCAGATATAGTAAAAGAAGCTCAATATGAATTATTAAATTCATTAAAATTTAACGAAGTCGATTGGACTATCGTAGTAAAAAAAGAATAGGGACATGCTGTGAGTAAAGTATATTTTTCCACTTGGAACGGTGAATTTATCAATAACATAAACAAGCGGCAAGAGGAGTGGGAAGAGTCAGCTTATGATTTACCGGTTATGTATGATAGTTATCGTGAATCTAAAGCCTTTATTGGCTGGGATGGCGTTGCGATATTCAATGAAGATGTGGATGTTATTCGCTTAGCTACTGAATATGCGGCACAGTATCAAGTTTATTCTGAGGCTTGCGGCAGATGTGCACCGGGACGTTGGGGTGGCAGAATATTGTATGATATGCTTGACAAAATCGCAAGAGGCGAAGGTGAGCTATCAGATATAGAGCATCTAAAAGAGGTTTCCAAAACTATGCAAACCACTTCAAAATGTGAGATTGGCAAGACAGTACCGACTCCAATATTGGATATTATTACACATTTTGAAGATGATTTTATGAGATGTATCCATGAAAAACAACCTTCTAAGCATTATGATGCAGATATCGACTATATTGCAAAAATTACAGCTCCTTGCACAGATGCATGTCCGGCGCATGTCGATATCCCCGGTTATATAGAAGGCGTAAGAGATTTGAGGTTAGATGACTCACTTATAGCTACAAGGCAAACTATGCCATTGGCTCATACCTGTGGTCGTGTTTGTCCACATCCGTGTGAAGATGCATGCAGAAGAACAAACTTGGATGAACCGATATCTATTATGGAATTAAAACGTCTCGGTGCTGATTATGAAACAGATCATGGATTTGGATTTTTTCATCCTGCTGAGAAAAAACCTAAAATTAACAAAAAAGTCGTAGTTGTCGGTGCAGGCCCCGCGGGACTCACAACCGCATATTATCTAGCATTAGAAGGTATTGATGTTGATGTTTATGAAGAGTTGCCGGTGTTAGGCGGAGAAGTGGCTGTGGGTGTACCTCAGTATCGTATGCCTATTGAGAAATACAACAAAGATATAGAGTGTGTTAAAGATTTGGGTGTGAACTTTATAACAGACACTAGAGTTAATGCTGATATGATGCGAGAGTTTGAAAACGATTATGATGCTGTTATGATTGCAACAGGTACTAGAATATCTAAAAAAGTTCGTTGCAACAATGAACGCGAAGAGATAAAGGGATACTGGGGTGCTATAGATTTTTTAGATAAGATCAACTTATTTGAAAAATATGGATACACCATCTCTAAAGAGGAGCAGGAGCGGTATATGCTCCCTGCCAGCCATATTGATCTAACAGGCAAGACGGTTGTTTGTGTGGGAGGCGGATTCACTTCTATGGATGTAGTTAGATGTTCTATACGCGCTAATGCTAAAAAAGTTTACATGATATATCGCCGTGATGAGAAAACAATTATAAGAAATACTACTTATGAAGAATACCATGAAGCAGTAGAAGAGGGGGTTGAGTTTTTATTTCATTCGGCAGTTAATACTATTATAACTGACGAGGATGACAAAATAACTTCTTTGCTTATAGATAAATTTGAATTGGTGCCGGATCCAAATGGAGGTCGCGCACAACTTGTTAAGATTGAAGGCGAGTCATACAATATAGAGGCTGATTATTTAGTGCCTGCGGTTAGTCAAAGTGCTAATTTGGATCTATTGCCTTCTGAGTGGGAGTTAAAAATGACATCCTGGGCAACTATTAAAACTAACGGTAAGGATTACATGACATCACGCAAAGGTATTTTTGCATCAGGTGACTGTGAATATGGTCCAATGACTATTGTTAATGCCGTAGGACAGGCAAAACGTGCATCTTCAGTTATTGCCAGATATGTTCAAACAGGAGAAATAAGTTTAAGTGATGATGAGATAATGGAAGACCACTTAAGAAAAATGCGTGTTTACGACAAAAATGAAAAAGTAACAGGCTGGCTGCCAGGACTTGCACGCGAAGTAAGCATAAAGCTAGACGCTCATAATCGTAAATATAACAATAAAGAGGTCAATCTTGGTTTTACTCAAGATGAAGCTATGAACGAAGCAGACAGATGCATGCGTTGCTATTATATAGCAATGACAGCCGTGTAAGGGTTTGTTGTGAGCGGCATGGTTGATTTTAAGATAAACGGTCGAGATATACAGGCACAAAGAGGTGAAACGATTTTACAAGCAGCACGCCGTGAGGGGATATATATCCCTACAATGTGTTACATCTCTAAAACAACGCCATGCGCATCTTGCAGAATGTGCGTTGTTGAGGTAAAAGGTGTTGACGGGTTTGTACTTTCTTGCAATACTCCCGCTGCTAATGGCATAGAAGTGAGTACTGATAGTCACGATCTACATGTAGAGCGGACTAATATCATGAGACTTTATGATGTTAATCATCCGTTGGAGTGCGGTGTTTGCGATAAATCCGGAGAATGTGATTTACAAAATAAAACACTAGAATTTAATGTTGGTACACAAGATTTTTCTGCACGTGATGAGCGGCGTACAATTGAGCATTGGGGATTGATAAATTATGACCCCGCACTATGTATCTTATGCGAAAAGTGCACTCATGTATGTAATGAAGTTATAGGTGATGATGCCATAACCATACAGTTTGGCGGCTATAGTTCAAAAGTAATTCCAAAAAATTCCGATACTCTTGATTGTACATTTTGTGGGGAATGCATAGCTGTATGTCCGGTAGGCGCATTAGTTAGCAGTGATTTTCAGTACAAGTCAAATGCTTGGGAGCTTAATAAAATCCCGGCAACATGTGCACATTGTAGCGCAGGTTGTCCGCTAGAGTATGAGGTCAAGCATACCAGCATTGATTTAGCAGATGATACCATTTATAGAGTTACAAATAATTTTGAGTTTACATCATTATGCGGAGCGGGTAGATTTGGCTTTGATTTTGATATAAAAGCAGAGAAAGATATCTCAGCTTTTAGTAAGGCTACAGAAGCATTAAAAAATGCTAGTGCTATAAGATTTACCTCTATGATAACAAATGAAGAGGCATGGCTGCTTAACAGACTCAAAGATAAGCTTGGCATAAAACTTTTCAATGAAGATGCAAGACTCTTTGCGGAGTTTATGAGTGCATACTCAAGCGTTAGCGGTAAAAAACATTATAGTGCAGACCTTTCTCAACTAAAAAGGGCTGATGGGATTATTATGATAGGTTCTATGATAGCTAGCGACAATCCTGGAGTGCGTTATGCTATGACAACTGCCGCTAAGCATAACGGAGCTAAAATTATTTATGCTCATCCTGTTGAAGATGCTTTGATGCAAAATGTAGTCACGCAATTTTTAAAATATGAAGTAGCCACAGAAGAGGGCGTGATAGTACTTTTAGCTAAATATATTTTAAGCCGTTGTGAAGTCGATTCAAAAACTAACGAATATCTTGAGAATTTGGATGTAGGGTATTTAAGTGCTGAGAGCAACATAGGTGAAGATGAGCTGGAACTTATGATGAAATCACTATCTAGAACTAGAAATAATATTCTAGTTGTCGGCATAGATGTGATATCTCATAAAAGAGCCACCAATATTGCCAAACTGGTAGCTTTAATAGAAAAATATAGTAATTTTTCTGTGCTGATTGTTCCTAAAGATGTCAATACTTTGGGTGTTAGTCTGATATGTGATTTAGATAAAGACAAGGCAGTAAAAAACACAGTTGGTTATAATGCTGATGGAGATTTTATTATATCAAGTTTACCGGGTCATGATTTGACAATTCCTGCTCTTAATCAGCAAGAAGGTACATTTACGAGCATTGATAAACGTGTACTTGCAACAAATCCTGCGCTTTCTTTTGGCGGATATGAGTTAAATGACATAGCATCGGTATTTGGATTAGGCTATAGGCATACTATTGATATAACAAAAGAGCTTCCGCTAGATTGCGGATTTAAGAGAGTAGAGTTTGACGAGTTAAATAATTTCTTATCTGAACTTGGTGAAGATGTAAGAGGATATAAGCTCACTGAGATTGAAATAAATAATCCGTCAGATTTACAAGAGATTGATGATTTACCGGAATTTAACGGTACTATTGTTTATCACGTAAATCCGGTCTTACAGTTTAACAGTTATACAAATTTAACTAAATTACTTGAAAAAGATACATCGTTAAGAGGTTCGGCGCAATTTGCAATTGCAGCCAGAATTAAAGATGGGGATAATATCGAGATAACTCTTCCCAATCAAGTAGTGTTGATGCGTAAATTTAAAGAGGATGCTTCTTTAAAGGGAATGATCGCATTAAATCCTATATTTGATATGGGACATGAGATTATAAAATATAGATTTCAAAAATCACAAATTAAAAGAGTGAATAATGAGTAATAAAATTAAAATAAATATAGATGGACGTGAAATTGAAACAACACAAGGGGAATATATCTTAAATGCTGCTCGCGCAAATGATATATTTATCCCGGCAATCTGTTATCTTACTAGATGTAGTCCGACTTTAGCATGCCGGCTTTGTCTAGTTGAGGCTGACGGTAAGCAGGTTTATGCATGTAATGCAAAATCTAAAGAGGGTATGAATATTGTTACTTCAACTGACAATATCGAAACTGAGCGACGTTCCATTATGGAAGTTTATGATGTGAACCATCCTCTTCAATGCGGTGTGTGCGATCAATCGGGCGAGTGTGAACTGCAAAACTATACTTTAGAGATGAATGTTGATTTTCAAAGCTACAGCATAAAAGATGTGGACAGACCTGCTAAAGATTGGGGACATATTCATTATGATCCGGGTCTTTGTATCGTCTGTGAACGTTGTGTAACTGTTTGTAAAGATATGATAGGCGATAATGCTTTAAAAACCGTGCCAAGAGGCGCAGATGCTATTGATACAACTTTTAAAGAGAGCATGCCAAAAGATGCTTATGCTATGTGGAATAAGTTAAATAAGTCACTTATTGGAACAACTTCCGGCAGCGAAATGCTAGATTGCACGTCTTGTGGTGAATGTGCGTCTGTTTGTCCTGTCGGCGCGTTAGTGGATACTCATTTTATGTACAAATCAAACGCATGGGAGCTTCGACAAATTCCTGCGGCATGCGGACATTGTAGCGCTGGATGCCATATCAATTATGATGTAAAACATACAGATATCTCAAATTCAGATGATAAAATTTACCGTGTTATGAATGAATGGAATTATGTTTCACTTTGCGGTGCAGGCAGATATGGTTTTGATTATCAAAACGATGTCAAGCAAAAAGATAAACAAGCTTTTGATAGGGCTATCGAAGCTTTTAAAAGAGCAGACAGCATCAGATTTACATCAATGATAACTAATGAAGAAGCATCGATACTGCAAAACCTAAAAGAGAAATTTGGCTATAAACTTATAAACAAAGATGCAAAAGATTTTCAGTTGTTTCTTGAGCAGTACAGCAAAATAAGCGGCACATCTTTATATGGCAGTGATTTAAAGCAGGTGCATTCATCAAATTTTGTCGTCTCTGTCGGGACTGCATTAAAAACAGACAATCCTGTTGCAAGATACGCATTTAATAACTCTATCATTATGAACAAAGGTGCAGGTTTATATTTTCATCCTGTTAAAGATCCGATTATCAACGGCATAGGTAAAAATGTTATGAGTATAAATCATGCTCCATTAGCCGAAGAAGCGGTTTTATATCTTTTACTTGATCTGTTTGCCGATAAAGAGCAGTTACCTCAAGAACTAAAAGACTATTTAGCATCTTTTCATTCCCAAAAGACAATTACTGTTGAAGAAACAATTAAAGAGAAAGTGATCCAAACAGTTAAAGTCAAAAAGAAAAACGAAGAGACGGGTGAAGAGGAAGAGGTTGAAGAGCAAAAGAGTAAAATGGTGCCAAAAAAAGTATCCAAAGAGATTGAAGTTGATGACAACGCACTTTTGGATATTGTAGGCGCACCTGATAATTTTACTGAAACATTAGAGAAATTCTTAAAGAAAAAGGATACCTTTTCTTTAATTGTCGGACCTGACTTATATACTCATCCAAAGTCTAATAATATTGCAAGGCTTGTAGCGCTGATAGAAAAATATACACAGTTTGAACTAGTAATGATACCGACCGCTACAAATACGCTTGGAGTTTCGCTGATTTGTGACTTAGATGAGAGTGCGGGAGAGTATTGTATAGGCTATAATGATACAGGAGATTTTGTACTATCGGCTCTTGGTGGTGGAGATTTAGATATGCCTGCTATTAATCAGCAAGAGGGTACATTTACCAACATAGATAAACGGGTAGTGCCGACTAATGCCGCACTTGCTTATAAAGGATATGAACTAAATGATATTGCTAACGCACTTGGAATTAAAGCGGATCTTACGATAGAATATACGCAAAAATTGCCAACAAGCAAAGGGTTTAGCAGTGTAGCTTTTGATGATTTAGATAATTTTTATAAAAATGACGGCACGCAAGTAAGGGGCTATAAGCTTGAGGTATTGAAGTTCAATCAAGACGCCAATGAGAGTGTAGAGCCATTTGGAAGCTTAAAGCTAGAAAATAGTATAATATATTTAGCAAATCCTGTTCGACAATTTAATGCATTTACCAATAAAGCTACTAATTTGCATGAAAAAGCAGGTATTTATATGAGTGAATGCGCATTAACAGAGTATGGTTTTAAAGATGGAGAAAGTGTTATCATAGAGACCGAATTTGGAACCTTACAAACAGTTGTAGTTTATAGTAATAAAATTGACGGGACGATTTCATTGCTACCTACTTTTGATTTAGAGTTAAATTCATCCAAACTGTTTGGACACTACAGATTTGCTCAGGCAACAATAAGGGGAGTATAAAATGGGAATAGATTATATTATCGCGACTATCATAAAAATAGTTATCGTTATGCTTGTATTTTCAGCGTTAGCCGGTTTTGGAACATATTTTGAGCGTAAAATTTTAGCATTTATGCAACGCCGCTTGGGACCTATGAGTGTTGGTCCATATGGTATATTGCAAATTATGGCAGATGGAATTAAGCTCTTTACTAAAGAAGACATTATACCCACGAGTGTAGTAGGTAAAATTTTTAAAATAGCACCTATAATTACAGCATCAACTGCTTTTATGGCAGCAGCAACCATACCTTTTTGGCCTGATTTTACAATTTTTGGATACAGAGTTCAGCCTATTATAACAGATAGTTCTGTTGGACTACTGTATGTTATCGGTGTGATGGCTGTTGGACTGTTTGGAGTTCTTTTAGGGGGGATGGCATCATCAAATAAGTATTCTTTGATTTCGGCAGCACGTTCATCTGCTGTTTTTTTGTCATATGAAGTTATTACCGGTTTAGCACTACTAGCTCCGATTATGCTTGTAGGATCTTTGTCTTTGGTTAATTTTAATGCTTACCAAGTAGGTGGAATATCTAATTGGCTTGTCTGGAAACAGCCGATAGCATTTATCTTGTTTTGGATAGCTGCGTTTGCAGAGACGGGTCGTACCCCATTTCACTTAATTGCTAACGATCATGAAATAATTGACGGTTTTGGTACAGAATATTCGGGCATGAGATGGGGATTATTTTTTATAGGCGAATATGCCAATATGTTCTTTATCTCCTTTGTTATAGTTTTAGTGTTTATGGGGGGCTTTGGAGACGGCAGTGTACTTAGTGCTTTAGCATTTTTAGGTAAAGTTGCATTTTTCTTTTTCTTCTTCTTATGGACGAGAGCGGCATGGCCTGATGTCAGGCCCGATCAGCTTATGTGGTTATGCTGGAAGGTATTGATGCCGTTAGCTGTCATTAATATTGTAATTACCGGCTTTGTAGTTATGTTTTAAGGGGGTATTATGAGTATAGAACAATTTAAAAATAGAAATATATCTGATGATTATTATTTAGTAGATATAGATGATTATCCAACTACTAATCTTGGTAAGTTTACAAGAGTCATTAAGCGTACATTTAAAGCAGAACTTCTGGTAGGTTTATGGGTCGTAATGCGAGAAATGCTTAAATTTAATATCCATACGGTACAGTATCCAAAAGAAAAACTACCAATAGGACCTCGTTATCGTGCAGTTCATGAGATGAAGAGGCTGTGGGAATCGGGAACAGAGCGTTGTATCGGGTGCGGTTTGTGTGAAAAAATATGTATTTCCGATTGTATTCGCATAGATACGAGAATTGACGAAGAATCTCGAAAAGAGGTTAGTGAGTACAGTATTAATCTTGGCAGATGTATATTTTGTGGATACTGTGCTGAGGTTTGTCCGGAATTAGCTATTACTCATGGCGGGAGATATGAAAATGCATCTGAACAAAGGGCACACTTTATTATGTATGATGATATGTTGACCCCCATGGATATGCTAAAAGCAGGAGCACAAAAGGAATTTGAAGGTTTTGGTGCAATTACCCCACATGAAGATGAGAGTGTTAAAAAAACACCTCTGTCTTATTAAGGAGAGATTATGTTTGAAGCGATAGCATTTTATATATTTTCAATTTTGACTATTATCATGTTTTATATTACGGTATCTACTAAGCAGCCGTTATATGCATTAACTTCGCTAGGCGCAGGGATGATACTTATATCAGGATTCTTTTTTATGTTGGGGGCCGACTTTTTGGGTGTGGTTCAGATTATTGTTTATACGGGTGCCATTATGGCTTTGTATGCTTTTGGTATGATGTTTTTTAATACAACTAAGGAGATTAAAGAGCCACGGCATGATTCTGGTGCTGTTGTGACATTGTCTACTGTTGCTGCCATACTTGTGATTATGATTTTCGCAGGGCCAATTATAGGAGATAAAATGGTATCTCTATATCCACCCCTGCAAGGTGCTACAAATACTCAGTCTATAGGCATGGTATTGTTTACTAAGTATCTAGTACCGTTTGAACTTGCCGCCATAATGCTTTTAGTTGCTATGGTCGCCGGTATAGTGCTTGCGGGTAAAAAAATGGATAGATCGCTTACGTTGATGACAGAAGAAGAGATTGCTATGGAACAAGAAGCTAAAAACAAGGTGTTAGTATGATAAGCATTGGGTTGGGGCACTATTTAATTTTATCTATTATTTTATTTGCCATAGGTTTAGTAGGAGTTATGAGGAGAAAAAATCTATTACTGCTTTTCTTCTCTACAGAGATTTTGTTAAATTCAGTAAATATTGGTTTTGTGGCAATATCACATTTTCATCATGATCTGACAGGTCAGATGTTTGCTCTATTTATTATTGCTGTTGCCGCTTCAGAAGTTGCAGTTGGATTGGGATTATTGATTGTTTGGTATAAAAGACAAAATAATATTAATCTTGATCAGATGAATTCGATGAAGGGGTAGTTATGGAATTTTATTTATATATAGCATTGTTTGCACCGCTTGTTGGATCTTTATTTTCAGCTTTGTTTACAGCTAAAAAAGCCAATAAGATCACTGGGTATGTTGCATCATTTTTACTATTTGTTTCATTTGCGGCAAGTAGTATATTGCTTTATGACGTTTGGCACGGTGGAAGCGCTCATGTCCATCTTATGACTTGGATTAATACGGGAGGGCTATATATTCCGTTTGGGTTTATTGTCGATAATATTTCTGTTACTATGATGATGGTGGTGACAACTGTTTCAATGCTTGTTCATATTTATTCAATCGGCTATATGGATCATGATGAAGGATTTAATAGATTTTTTTCATACCTCTCAGCGTTTGTCTTTTCAATGATGATATTGGTTATGAGTGATAATTTTGCCGGTTTGTTTATAGGCTGGGAAGGTGTCGGTCTTTGTTCGTGGTTACTAATAGGATTTTGGTATCATAAGGAGAGTGCAAGTTGGGCGGCAAATGAAGCTTTTATAATGAACAGAATAGCCGATGTTGGAATGCTGATAGGCATTTTTATGATTTACTATACTACAGGGTCACTTCAGTATGATAAGGTTTTTACTGCATTGCCGTCTGCTAGCCCTTATATCGTTACTTTGATAGGTTCGTTTTTATTTATAGGAGCTATGGGTAAATCCGCACAGTTTCCGCTTCATACATGGCTAGCTGACGCTATGGAGGGTCCAACTCCAGTATCTGCATTGATACATGCAGCGACAATGGTTACAGCAGGAGTGTTTTTAATTATAAGGTCGCATGCTCTTTATCAAATGATTCCAAATATAGGGGAATTTATAGCTAGTCTAGGCGCATTTGTTGCAATTTTTGCAGCCTCAATGGCGCTTGTTAATCGTGATATTAAACGCATTGTTGCATATTCCACCCTTTCACAGCTAGGATATATGTTTGTTGCAGCTGGTTTGGGGGCATACTGGATAGCGCTGTTTCATTTGGTGGCTCACGCATTTTTTAAATCCCTTTTATTTTTAGGTGCGGGAAATGTTATGCATGCTATGGATGATGAGTTGGATCCGTTTAAAATGGGTGGTCTTGGCAAAAAGATGAGATGGACACTTATTTTAATGGTAATTGCCTCTATGGCATTAGCAGGATTAGTACCGTTTGCAGGTTATTTTTCAAAAGATCCGATCATAGAAGCGAGCTTTGTTGATCATCATTATATTATTTATGCGATGATATGGATAACTGCGGGACTCACTGCATTTTATTCATTTAGAATGATTGGGCTTGTATTTTTTGGAGAAGAGAGATATAAAATATTTGGTTTTCATCCACATGAGGCATATAGATTTATGTTACTCGCTATGGCACCACTTGGTATTTTATCGATTATAATAGGCTTTTTTAGAACGCCTTTTTACGATTTTATTACCAACATGCTGCCGTCAACTATCTATGAGGTTCATCCTGAAGCTTTGGCTTGGGGCATGAATATAGCAACTCAGGCTCTTGTTGTTTTGTTTATCTGGTATCCATGGCAAAAATATGCAAAATTTAAGGGGGCAGACAAAGTGTTTGAACAGCATTTTATTTATAAGCTACTCTTTAACCAGTACTATATACCAAATTTTTATAACAAATGTATCGTTGTTCCCTATACAAGAGTGTCAAACTTCTTTTGGGTGAGTATTGATTTAAAAATTGTTGATGCAACAGTTGACTTAATCGCAGATACACTATATAAAACCGGCAAAAAAACAAGATATGTTCAAGATGGCAATTTGTCTTCTATGTTAAAATGGATGGTCTTTGGTCTGGTCTTTTTACTGTTGATGGCGGTTGCTTATGGGTTAGCATTTGAATATCCATCAAAAATAGCCGAAATCTTACTTAGCTTAGGGGTACATTAATGCAAGATTATATATTATCTATTGTTATATTTTTTCCGGCAGTAGCAGCTATTCTCGGATTTATTATTGATAAAAACAGCATGAGGTCTTATGGTGTAGCAGTTGGTGTTATTGAGTTTATTTTATCTCTTGATTTATGGTGGAAATATAATCCGAATATAGCCGGATTTCAACTAATTGAGAAGATTCCCGTAGTTGCAAGTTTTGGTATAAATTATCAAGTTGGAATGAATGGTATTTCACTCTTTATTGTGATTATGGCGTCATTTTTTACTATGATCGGCATAGCTTCATTAACTCCTACAAAAAATATCAAAAATATGGTTATAACATTACTGCTTTTACAAATGACTATGGCCGGTGTATTTTTAGCTCTTGATGCGATGCTATTTTATGCCTTTTGGGAATTTTCATTAGTACCTATGCTTTATATTATAGGTGCATGGGGTGGACCTTTACGAATATATGCTTCGGTAAAATTCTTTTTATATACGTTTACCGGCTCTTTGATTATGCTGGTAGGTTTACTTTTTATGGCATATTTTTACTATCAAACAACTGGAGTGTGGAGTTTTTCTATACCTGATTGGTATAATCTTGTGCTGCCACTTAATTATCAGATTTGGCTTTTTATAGCATTTTTTATAGGATTTGCCGTCAAGGTACCAATGTTTCCGTTTCATACTTGGCTCCCCTACGCTCATGGTCAAGCACCCACGATAGGCTCTGTTATTTTAGCCGCTATTTTACTTAAGATGGGTACATACGCTTTTATTCTGTTTTCACTGCCGATGTTTCCTGATGCATCGCAATATTTTGTTTATCCAATAGCAATATTGTCATTAATTATGATTATATATACTGCTATGGTTGCATATGCCCAAAAAGATTTGAAGCAGGTTGTCGCATATAGTTCAATATCGCACATGGGGATTATTATTCTTGGTATTTTTTCGTTAAATATTATAGGTATTTCAGGCTCTGTTTTTCTAATGATAGCTCATGGTATTGTTTCAGGCGCATTGTTTTTGCTAGTCGGCGTAATTTATGACAGACGACATACAAAAATGATGGATGAATTTGGTGGTTTAGCTCACGTTATGCCAAGGTATGCTACTGTTTTTGGTATTATAATGATGGCATCTGTCGGATTGCCGCTTACTATCAACTTTATAGGAGAGTTTTTAAGTTTACTTGGATTTTTTAAAGTATCGCATATTTTGGCTATTATAGCTATTTTTGCGATAGTAGTAGGGGCTATTTATATGCTTACGGCATATAAAAAAGTCTTTTTTGGTAATATAACCAATGAAGCAAATAGACACTTGCCAGATATTAATACGAGAGAATTATTAGCATTAGTGCCTCTTGTCGTTATAGCTGTATGGCTAGGTGTTTATCCAAATCCACTATTAAGACCTATAACAAAAAGTGTGACACATATTGTACAAATAATGAAAGATAAAGAAGCACAAGCCGGCACATTGTCACTTGTTAAAAGATCTGAGAAATTAGCGCTTGCAAGTCAAGCAACAAGGAAGGTAAGATAATGTTAGTCCCAATTTCTTTTTCTATGCAGTCCCTAAATATTGAAACTATTGCACCTATTTTAGTAACGATTGCAGGCGGATTGTTTATTTTGATCATGGATTTGTTTAAAAAAGATCTAAATAAATCCCTCTATGTAGTTATTAGTTTATTGTTTTTAATAATGTCGTTTGGGTTTTTAATTGATTTGTCATTTTTCTTTGCTGCAAATGGAACTTTTACCGGGTTTTTTAATTTAGTAGTTGTTGACGGCATTTCATTAATTGCACAGTTTATTATTGTCGGCGCATCCTTATTATTTGTGCCGTTGGCATTATCATCTAAAAGATTTCATGAGTTTTCATATTCTGAATTTTTTGCACTGTTTTTATTTATGATTGCAGGGTTTCAGATTATGGTATCAACTGATAATCTCATTTTAATCTTCTTGGGACTAGAGTCTGCTTCATTGGCCCTTTATACTCTCATCGCACTGCATAACCGTAGTAAATCCTTTGAGGCCGCAGTGAAATATTTTACTATGGGTGCAGTAGCTGCAGGATTGTATGTTTTTGGAGCTATGGTTTTGTATGCGATTACGGGATCTGTAGAGATACACCAAATCGCTTCGATTTTAGTTGCCAATCATTATGTTAATTTAGCCTATGTTTTAATAGGTATAGTATTTTTATTTGCGGCGTTAGCGTTTAAAGTAGCTATCATACCGTTTCATACCTGGGCGCCGGATGTTTATGAGGGGGCAAGCGCATCAATGGCGGGGTATATGTCTATTGTGCCTAAAATTGCCGGCTTTGTAGTCATGATGCGGCTATTTGAGTTTTTAGTCCACAGCGGCCTGCCATGGATTGAGGTGATATTATATGCCAGCGTAGTTATAACCATGACTGCTTCAAATATCTGGGCGCTTGTTCAAACAGACGTTAAGAGAATGTTAGCTTATAGCTCTATATCTCACGCAGGATTTGTACTCTCAGCCATACTAATTGGTACAACACAAGCAAATACAGCCTTGTTTTTATATTGGATTTTATTTACTTTTACAAATCTAGGTGCATTTAGTATGCTATGGATTTCACGTCAAAAAAATCTTGATAAATGGAAGAGTTCAGATCACCCTTATGAAAAATTTTCAGGAATGATACATACTTCACCTGTGGCAGCCGTTATTATGGGGATATTTATGCTTAGCTTAGCTGGCGTTCCTCCATTTGCTCTTTTTTGGGGTAAAATGTATATGATATCCTCAGCTGTTACTTCCGGCTTTACCGTTTTGGCTGTTATTATGGTCTTAAACTCTGCGATAGCCGCATTTTATTATTTAAAATTAATTGTTTATATGTTTATGAAAGAACCGGTATCTAATGTGCATGGTAGAATTTATACAATGAATACTTCCAAGGCTTTATCGACCGTTATAGGAGTTGCTGCGATTGTTACAATATTTGCGATTCTTGTGGTAAATCCGCTACTGGAAATTATTACATCATTTGTGTATAATAGTGGATTTTAATTATTAGGCGATCAAGAGGATACGATGTTTAAATATATCCTATTGATTGTATATTCTTTACAACTGTATGCTCTGCAGTTAAGAATTGATACCGCGATACAACATTCTGAGTTTTACAGTATATTGTATCTTAGTAGCAGCCAGCCTTTTATATGTGAAAAAAGAGATATAAATTCAACAATACCATCGGGTATAATTTGCGCCTTTACCAAAAAACCACATCATATTTTTAAAAATCTTTCAAATAATTATTTTAGTATTGCACCCAAAATAAAAGATAATATTTTTTTCATCATCATTAAACCAAAATATAAGATGTTCATGCACTCTATGCCCTTTGATCTTATCTTCAATCAAACCGTATTTCAAACAGATATAAAAATAGCAAGACGGTGGATTGTCATCGGATATAAGAACAGTCTGCCCCTTATAAACAAAAAGTCATATAATGGCTTAAACTTACCTGTTACATTTTCAAATATGAAACCTGCATATGTGGGTGGATTGGATTTAAGTGGCAAACCTATACGCATTAAGCAGTTAAAGAATATCAAATACTACATCTCTATAAAACAAGCGTATAAAAATAAACAATATACTAAAACTTTGTCTTTGATAAACAAGGCTTTGCAACTATACCCATATTCTATGTTTGATAGCTTATATATGTATTATAAAATCAAAATATTTTACAAGATGGCTAATTATCACAGGCTACTCAATTTGTCTGAACAATTTTTGAGAAAATATTCCGGTAATGCGCATACGGCTGAGATTTTACTTTTAACAGCTAATAGCAATCAGGTACTAAAGCATGCGGCTGAGGCAAAATATTTTTACAATAGGCTTTTAACCGAACATAAAAACTCAAAGTATGCAAGCTTGGCATTAATTAAAATCGGAGATATATTATTATCACATCATAAAAAACAGCAGGCTGTAGATAAATATACCGAAGCCCTTGACAGGGCTAAAGACATTAACGTGGCATCTCTTGCAGCTTACAAGATAGCACTTTTTAGCCTAAAGAATAAAATGTTAAATGATGGAATTAAATATATCAATAAGGTATTAAATGCAAATCCATCTTTTTTTGCCAAAGAACCTAAAAGAGTATTGAGCATATCGCAAGTCTTAGCAGGATATAAAAAGTACAAGCTTGCATTGAAAATTACGGATATGGCTCTTGATACCTTAAAGCTATCGAATAAATTTTATTCATTATTGTTAAAAAATAAAGGTGTATGGTTGGCAAAAATAAAAGATAAGAGTGAGGCGGTAAAGGTTTTTAACAGGTATATTAAAGAGTTTCCAAATTCGAAGTATATAGATACTGTAAAAGAAGCCAAATACGCCCTTTTTTTTAATACTAAAACATTAAATGTAGCACAAAAATTAAGGCATTATGATTATCTTATTAAAATGTACAAAGGTAAGAGTATTGCTAAAAAAGCATTGGAGAAAAAAGTGCAACTTTTATATAAAACTAAGCAATATTTACAGATATTATCACTGAACCTAAAAGGCTTTGATGATATCGTAGCAAAAAGCGCACAGGACCTAATGCAAGAGATGGTAACCAAACATCATTGCTATAAAGCTGTAGAGATATACAAGAGATACAAGCTTGCAGCTAAATACCCCTTGGCACTTGATATGTATCAATGTGCTATGCAGACGCTTAGTTATAAAACAGCTCATAAGATTGTGAAGCAGTTTGTATCTTCAAAAGATATTTCAAAGCGTATAAAATGGATGTATTATGATGCTTTGAGCTTGTATCATCTTAAACATTATCATAAAGTATTGCAAATAGGAGATGATTTAAGGATTTTGCTCCAAAATAATACGAAATCGCCATACGACGAGATTTACAGGGTTATGTTTGATTCATACGCCAAACTGCATAACCATGAAAAAATGTTATCTTCTATGCAAAAAATTATAAATATATTTTCAATACGCTTTAAAGATATTTCAAGATATATAAAGTTGGTTCGCTTAGGCGTGAGTTTAAAAGATAATAATATCATTACTACTTACGGAGAGTATGTATATAAACTTCAAAACAGATACAAAACATATCCATACAGTCCTTATATAGGATTTACATTAGCTCAAGCATACAGCAATATTGATCATACGCAAAGAGCTATTAAGATACTGCTGTCACTAAAATCGCTAACACCTCTTCAAAAATCAAGACAACAATATCTTCTTGGTACGCTTTTTGAGAAAGAATGGAAAAATAAAAAAGCAAAAGATGCATTTAGAGCATCTATTAAAGCCGATAAGTCTTCGCCTTGGGCACAACTCTCAAAGGAGGCTATTAATCTTTTGTGAAAAGCAGTTGCCTGAGCTGTTTTAGAGAAGCCGTTACAGGATTTTTAAATTGTGTTTTATTAAAAACCTGTTGTCGTTTTGCAAGCTGACGAGTATGTAGATCAATCTCTTGGACTAACTGTTCTTTTGTTAGCAGCCCGTCAAGATATTGCAGAGTCTCAATAATACCTATAGCCTTCATACTGCTGCATGAGCGGAAATATTTTTGCTCCAAAGCGGCAACTTCATCAATCAAGCCTTTTTTTATCATCATATTTGTTCTGTCATGTATTCTTTGAATTAGATTATCTTTTTGCACGGCTATATTGTAAATTGGCAACTCTTTAATGACTGGGCGAGGCGGATGCATGCTAAACCATTGTGAGGGTGTATAAGATGAGGCCTTATAAATTAAAAGCATCTTCTGTATTCTATATTTGTCGTTTGGTTTGATATTTTGCATATATTTAGGATCTATATGCCGTAACAACTCATAGCAATCATTTACATGTAACAGCATCTCATCCACATCCTGCTGAACCTGCTTGGTTATTGTAGGTAGCGGGGATAAGCCATTTAGCATAGAGCTTAGATAAAATGAGCTTCCCCCGACTACTATAAGATTCTTATCCGATATTTTTGCCTGATCTAATGCCCGTCGGTATATTTTTGCAAAGGTATAGGCATTAAAAGTATCATTTGGATATATCTCATCTATACCAAAATGCTTAATCTTTTTTAAATCCTGCTTGGAGGGCTTTGCAGATGCAATATCAATCTCTTTATATATGCTAAGTGAGTCAAGGGACAATATGAATGCACTTGTTTGCTGGGCTAATTCAAGCGCTAAATCACTTTTCCCAGAAGCGGTAGGTCCGATAATGGCTATTTGTTTCATGTATAAAATTATATCAGCTTTATTTTGGTAAAATGCTGTATAAAGTAAAAAAGGCTGGCATTTGCAAAAATATATAGATAAACTAAGTGATTTTAATGAATTGGTCATGTTTAAGCACTCTATTTTTTCTATGCCGTTTATTTTTATATCTATGATTGTAGCAGCTAACGGTTGGTTTGGATTTAAACTTTTTGTATTGGGAGTTTTAGCAGCTCTTAGTGCGCGTAATTTTGCTATGGGGTTTAACAGATGGACAGACAGAAAATATGATATCTTAAATCCTCGCACAGCTTCCAGGCCAAGTGTTGACGGAAGATTGGATAGCAAATCAATTGCTGTTTTTGTAATAATCAACGCAATTGTCTTTATAGCAACTGCTTATTTGATTAATATGCTTGCTTTTTGGCTTTCATTTCCGATTTTATGGATTTTAGCCAGCTACTCTTTTTTTAAACGGTTTAGCGAAATGGCGCATATTATTCTTGGTCTGTCGCTGGCTCTTGCACCGATTGCCGGAGTTGTGGCAGTGCAGGGGAGTATCACATTGTGGTCTATTTTCCTTAGTGTCGGTGTTATGTTTTGGGTTGCGGGGTTTGATCTTCTTTATTCTTTGCAAGATATAGATTTCGATAAAGAAAATAACCTTTATTCCATACCATCAAGATATGGTGCTAAAACAACACTTACTCTGTCTGCTTTATTTCATGTGCTTACGATTCTTTTTTGGGGACTGTTTGTGCTGTTTGCGCATTTGCATTTTTTTGGATATATGGCTGTTTGTGTTAGCGCTTTGATGCTTTTGTATGAGCATTATCTAGTAAGAAAAGATTTTACGAAAATAGACAGAGTTTTTTTTACCGTCAACGGCTACTTGGGTATTATATTTTTAATTTTTATTATTTTAGATAAGGTTGTTGTGATATGAGTATATATTTGGTAGATGCCCCTATAGCTATATCGTATGGGCTGCAAGATGAAAATATGGATGACTATATGCGTGAATATCATCAGCTAGGACAGGCGGATGACGGTGAATTATCAAAATGGCTACAGTCTGTAAAGTCAAAAGGTGAGGCAAATGACAGTGATCCAGTGCTACTCAATTTGATGATTGAGCTGCATAGAAAAATAGATAATCTGGAAAAAATGATGAAACAGGAGGAGCCAGACAGAGTCTCTTTGCCTTTTTACGGAGATATCAGCAGGATTGGGTTTGAGCATTTTGAATTTTTAACCACTGGGCTTGAGCCGGAAAAGTTATACTATGGTCGTCTTGACATGCCTACATATCCAAAGCGTGATGTAGGTATTTTTTTTGAAGCCGTTACACCTTTATTGGCAAAAATTATTAAGATACATGACAGGGATCAAAGAGCATGGAATCTTTATGTCAGATCCAGAGAACGCGTTTTAATTCGAGAATCAAAAGAGGCAAAATTTTAATGACTTTAGAATATATGCTAATTGCAATCGGTATTGCTGTAATTTATATTATGTATTATATCTTCTCCAAAGATATTGATACAAATAAAAATCTTAGAGCAATAGCTTCTGCCGTAGAAGATGCCAACAGGCAGATATATATGCTTGAAAAAAAAATATTTAATATAGAAAAAAAGCTAAACGGTGAGAAAGAAAGGGAGATGAATGATGAAGAGATTTACCAAGAAATTGAGCGAAGTGTTTATGATATTGTCCATCCTATTTCTTTACATGTAAACACTCTAAGGCAGGATCTATCTGATTTAGCAACAGTTGTAGATACAAGGCTGATAAATTTAGAGGGTGGAATAAAGCAGATATCTATGCCGTCGTCTGTGCATGGGAATGATGACAATAAAATTATCTCTTTATTTAAAAATGGACGCGAAATTGACGCGATTTGCAAAGAGCTTCATCTATCGAAAACTGAAGTTGAATTTGTATTGAAAATTAATAAATTACGATAGAAACATATATGGCCGATAAAAAACTCTTTCTTTTGACTACAACGCTCATTGTAATTTCTATGATAATGTCATATTCTCTTACAACCTATACTGTGTTGTTTTATGATGTTAATCAGTTTCATTTTGCTATAAGACAATTTATTTATGGTGTTGCTTCGATTATCTTAATGTGGTCATTGGCGCAATTAAATCCCGATATATGGCTTCCAAGACTTGGATTTACTCTGCTTATCGTATCCATGATATTAATGATAATTATGCCATTTTTACCGTCAAGTTTGGTTTTTGCCGTCGGTGGGGCAAAGAGATGGATTAAGCTAGGTCCCATATCATTGGCTCCTGTGGAATTTTTTAAATTAGGCTTTGTTTATTTTTTAGCTTGGAGTTTTTCTAGAAAACTTGGCTACCATGGCAATATAGGTTTAAAAAAAGAGTTTATGCGTTTTTTGCCTTATGGAGTTTTGTTTGTAATAATTATGTTTATTATCGCTTTTGTTCAAAATGATTTAGGACAGGTTATAGTGCTTGGAGTTACGTTGCTAGTTATGCTGATGCTAGCTGGGAGTAGTTTTAAATTTTTCAGTACACTGTTTTTGGGCACTCTTGGATTTTTTGTATTTTTTATACTAACCTCCGCACATAGAATAGCGCGGGTTATGTCGTGGTGGTCGGGTGCACAAAATTTTATACTTGCGTTTTTTCCATCTTCCATAGCATCTCATTTGAGAGTGGCTACAGTTGCCCAGCCGTATCAAATCGGTAATTCACTAGATGCGATTCATCATGGAGGAATATTTGGAGCAGGGCTTGGCAATGGGTCTTTCAAGCTTGGATTTTTAAGTCAGGTTCAAACTGATTTTGTATTAGCGGGTATAGCAGAAGAGTTAGGATTTGTCGGTGTTGCTATCATTGTGTTTATATTTGTATTGCTGGTGCAGCGTATTTTTAAGATAGCAAACCGCTCTGTCAGTACTGTTAATTATCTTTTTAGCATAGGCGTAGGCATGATGCTTGTAATGGCTTTTTTGATTAACGCATACGGTATAAGCGGATTAACGCCGATTAAAGGAATTTCAGTTCCTTTTATGAGTTATGGCGGGTCTAGTATGATTGCTGAAAGTATGGCAATTGCAATGGTCTTAATGGCCTCCAAGCGCGCTAATATGGGGATGAAAAAAGATAAAAAGAGCAAATAAGGACTTATCGTGAAATTTTGTATCACAGGCGGAGGTACCGGCGGTCATTTAAATATAGCAAAAGTATTAGGCGAGGCTGCTGTTAAAATGGGGCATGATGTAATTTTTATAGGTTCTACTAGCGGACAAGACGAGATGTGGTTTAAAGATAATGAGATATTTAGTGCAGTTTATTTTTTAAATACTTCCGGTGTGGTCAATCAAAATACAATAGGAAAGATTAAAGCCACAGTTAAAATTTTACGCGCCATTATGCAGTCAAGAAAAATTTTAAAAGAGAACAACATTCAAGCAGTGATCAGTGTCGGAGGGTTCTCAGCCGCCGCTGCTTCTTTGGCCTCTTTTACCATAGGTGCACCACTTTTTATTCATGAGCAAAATGCTATAGCAGGCAGATTAAACGCATTGCTTAGACCTTATGCGAAGCTTTTTATAAGTTCTTATGAGAGTGTTGATTTGTTGCGGGGATATCCTGTAGATGAAAAGTTTTTTGATTTAGCAAGAGTAAGATATAAAGTCAAAACAGTTATTTTTTTAGGAGGCTCTCAAGGCGCTACAGCTATAAATAGCTTAGCTTTACATGTAGCTAAAGAGTTATATAGCAGAGGTATAAATATCATTCATCAATGCGGAACAAAGCATTATGAAGATGTTAAAACAGCTTATGAAAATCTTGGCATTGAAGTTGAGCTTTATCCGTTTTGTCAAGATTTGGCATCTTTAGTGTCAAATGCCGACTTAGCTATTAGCCGTGCGGGAGCTAGTACCTTGTGGGAACTTTGCGCAAATGGCTTACCTGCACTTTTTGTTCCATATCCTTATGCTGCATCAAATCATCAGTATTATAACGCAAGATTTATAGTTGATGAAGAGATGGGTTGGTGTGCGCAAGAGGATGAAAATCTACAACAAAAATTATTGGATATACTAGATACTTCTTTGCAGAGAAAAAGTGAAAAACTGATGCAGTATTCAAATAAAAATACAGCTGTGCAGATGCTAGAGTTATTTGAAAAAACATACTATAATTTTAAAAAAAAGGATAATTATGCTAGAAATAGGACAACAAGCACCTGAGTTTTGCCTGCCCAATCAAGACAATGTTGAGATATGTCTAAGAGATCTGCTTGGCGCATGGATAGTGTTGTATTTTTACCCAAAAGACAATACGCCCGGTTGTACGACTGAAGCATGTGATTTTACCGCTTCAAAAGATGATTTTGGCGATTTGAATGCGATGATTTTAGGAGTTAGCGCTGATACTGCTGCAAAACATCAGGATTTTATAGCCAAACACAGTCTGGGCATTACGCTTTTAAGTGATGAGTCAACACAGATGATGCAAGATTATGGTGCATGGAAGCTGAAGAAAAATTACGGAAAAGAATATATGGGCATAGTAAGAACAACATATATCATAGCTCCCGATGGCAAGGTTGCAGCTTCATGGAGCAATGTGAAAGTGCGAACAAAACGCACAAAAAATGGAGTCATAACACAACGCTTACATACAGACTTAGTAAAAGAAAAGCTCTTAGAATTGCAAAAAGAGAAACGATAGATATATTGTTTGTAGGTAATTTAAGCTTTTTGATTGTATAATTTCACGATTTTCTAAAGAGTTTTAGAAAAACAAACAAGTATCTGCCAAAAAGTCAGTGCATCCTTTTTGAAAAAATAAGAAGTGATGTTCGGCGGTACTAAAGCAAACTGACCAAATTAAGACATAATGATGTAAAGTGGATATATTCAGCGATTACTTTAGCAAGGCTAGAGTCTAGTTGGTTGTATATATTACCTCATGCTTATGATGTCTATACAAGGATTTGATTTATGGTAACTATGAAAGATTTATTGGAATGTGGCGTCCACTTTGGACATCAGACTCGTCGTTGGAATCCAAAAATGAAAAAGTATATTTTCGGAGTTCGTAAAAATATATATATTATTGACCTGCAAAAGACTTTGCGTTATTTTCGTGAAACATACAAAATCATTGTAAATGTGGCCGCAGAGGGCAAAACGATATTATTTGTAGGTACAAAAAAACAGGCAAGCAACTCGGTAAAAGAAGCAGCGATTAAATGCAATATGCCTTATGTTGCAAACAGATGGCTGGGCGGTATGCTTACAAATTTTAATACGATTCAAAAAAGTATTAGAAAGCTTGAAGCAATTGAGCAGATGGAAGAAAATGGCCAAATGAATCTTTTGACCAAAAAAGAGGCACTGATGCTGTCTCGTCAAAAGGAAAAACTATCATCATATTTTAGTGGTGTACGAAACATGACGACTCTTCCTGATATGCTATTTGTAATTGATGCCGCAAAAGAGCATATAGCTGTTTTAGAAGCACGTTGTTTAAATATTCCGGTTGTTGCACCGCTAGATACTAACTGTGATCCGGACTTGATAACATATCCTATACCCGGAAATGATGATGCTATACGCTCTATCCAACTTTTTTGCCGTGAGATGGCAGATGCCATTAACGAAGGAAAAGCATTAGCAGATAATCAATCGGCTGAAGATGTAGAAATGATAGAAGAAGTTGAAGAAAAGATCGAAGCAACAGAGGCAAAGGAGGCATAATTATGGCAGTAACAGCAGCAGATGTTAAAAAATTACGTCAAGCTACAGATGCGCCGATGATGGACTGTAAAAAGGCATTGACGGAATGTGACAATGATTTTGATAAAGCGGTAGAGTTTCTTCGTGAAAGAGGTGTTGCAAAATCTGCTAAAAAGGCAGACAGAATAGCAGCTGAAGGTTCTATAGGTTTGAAGATTTCAGTAGATAATAAAAGAGCTACACTGGTAGAAGTAAATTCAGAAACAGATTTTGTTGCACAAAATGACGGCTTTAAAGATTTAGTCAGCAAAACAGTAACACAAGCATTTGAGACAGAATCTCAAACAGTAGAAGCTTTGCGTGATACAGAGATTGAAGGCAAAAAGTTTAGTGCATACTTTGATGAGTCTGTTGCCAGAATTGGTGAAAAAATTGAGGTTAGGCGAATAGCGGCTCTAAGCGCTAAAGAAAATACCATTGTAAATGGATATCTTCACTCAAACAGCAGAATAGGCGTTATTGTTGCAGTAGAATGCGATAGTGAAAAAACAGCACAAGCTATGATTCCTATGGCTAAAAATGTTGCAATGCATGCTTCAGCTATGAAACCTACAACGCTTAGTTATAAAGATTTTGACAGGGCATTTGTTGAAGAAGAAACAAAAGGTCGCATAGAGGCTATCAAAAAGGAAAATGAAGAGTTGGCAAGACTTAAAAAACCTTTGAAAAATATTCCGGATTTTATATCTATGTGTCAATTAACTACAGAGGTATTAGCCAAAGCCGAAGAAAATATAAAAAAAGCTCTAAAAGAGCAAAATAAGCCTGAAAAAATTTGGGATAGGATTGTACCGGGACAGTTGGCACGATATGTTCAGGATAATACATCTTTAGATAAAGAGCAGGCATTGCTTGATCAAGATTATGTTATGAATGATAAACTGACAGTTGCGCAGGCAGTAGATGCTGCTGCAAAAGAGATTGGCGGGACTGCAAAAATAGTAGCATTTGTACGCCTAGAGGTTGGTGAAGGCTTAGAGAAAAAAGCTGATGATTTTGCAGCAGAAGTTGCTGCTCAGATGGCTTAAAAAACTCCTTTTATTTTAAGATATGCAAATATTTGCATATCTACCGCGTTATTTTAGTATAATATCATATGACTTTATTAACAGCTGATATGATTTCCCACTCATTTGATTATGAGCTTTTTTCAGATATATCTTTACATGTAAAGCAAGGTGAAAAAATAGCTATTACCGGTGAAAGCGGAAGCGGTAAATCTTCATTATTGCATATTTTATCTAGCTTATTAAAGCCGGTAAGCGGGAGAGTTAAAATACTCCATAAAGATATAGCTCTTTTAAAAAGAGGCGAGTTGGATAATCTACGGTGCAGGGATATTGGTATTATTTTTCAGTCACATTATCTGTTTAAGGGATTTAGCGCACTGGAAAATATAGAAGTAGCCACAATCTTAAGCGGACAAAATATTGATGATGAGTTGTTAAAAAAACTAAAAATATTCAATATCATAAATAAAAAAATAAGCGATATTTCGGGCGGGCAGCAGCAGCGCGTATCTATCGCAAGGGTATTGAGTAAAAAACCAAAAATTATCTTTGCCGATGAGCCGACTGGAAACCTAGATGCTAATACCGCAAAAGAGATTATGGATATTTTTGATGATTATGTTACAAATCAAGAAGCTGCGTTGGTGGTGGTAACTCATGATATGAGTATTGCAAACAGTTGCCATAAAATTTTTCATCTTGAAGATAAAAAGCTAAATAGAGTTAGATAATGGATATATCAACAATATTTTTAGATCGTCATGTTGTAGGTTTTTTGCTACTATTTTTTAGATTTGCCGCATTATTTATAGCGGTTCCTATTTTTTCTCATCAAAGCATTCCTGCTGTAGTAAAAGCTGCTATGGCATTTTTTTTTACGATAATATTTTATCCCATAATGCCGGCATTAACTTTTGAAATCAATACGCTCAATCTGGTATTAGCTATTTTTGGAGAGTTTATGTTTGGATTAGTTATCGGGCTTGTATTGCAGTTATCTTTTAATATTATAACATTTGCAGGCGGTCAGATATCTTTTGTAATGGGCTTTTCAATGGCAAGTGCCATAGATCCTCAAACAGGAGTTTCTATGCCTATTATAAGTCAGTTTTTGTCTCTTATGGCTCTTATGGCTCTTTTTACGCTTAATTTGGATCAATGGATGATCTTATATATATCTAAATCATTATCAGCTATTCCATTGGGTGGCTTTTTGATAAGTAAACATGTATTTACTTATATAGTACATGCGGCATCTAATATGTTTTTGGTAGGTTTTATGATAGCGTTTCCAGTCCTTGCACTTTCCTGGCTTTCTGATATTATGTTTGGAATGCTTATGAAGACGATGCCTCAGTTTAACCTGCTAGTTATCGGGTTCCCGATTAAAATAATGCTCTCTTTGTTGGTGCTTATTGCAACACTTGGCTCCATGATGTTTATTTTACAACAACAAATGCAGCATGCCTTCAACTTTTTACAGACACTTTTTTGATATTTTTGGGTACAATTAAGGACTTGTATTATGTATGGCAATATACAAAATGAATAAAACAGTAAATGATTGCGGGAGAAGTAAAAGATGAATATAGCGTTGTTTAACAGTAATCCTGTTGTAGAAAAATTAGTTACACTCAGTGCTCAAAAAATTGGATCGGCTGTTGTAAAGATTGGCACGGATGAAGAAGATAAAACAGGGCATGATAAGTTTGATCTTATAATAGTGGATGATGAGTCATACGATTTTTTCTCCTCTAAAGAACAAAATATAGATTATGAAAAATCCCTGTATATCCATTTTAAAAATTCACCTCCCATTGAAACATTTGACTTTCAACTGACAAAACCTTTCTTGCCTACTGATTTGGTAGAATTATTAAGCAAGGTTTCGTCACATTCATCTACCGGGAAATCAACACAAAAACAAGAAGATGAGACTAAAACATCAGAAGCACAGTTCAATGAGGTTCAAGAGCAAGATAGCGATAATGCTTTGATACCGGATCTAGATGAAATAGATAATGCCCAAAATGATGATGCCATACCCTCAATGACACAAGACGGCAGTGATGATATGCAGACAAATTCTTTAAGCAAAGATGCAGATACTTTGGCACCTGTACTAGATACGGATGATGTTAAGGAGGTTCAGGCTCTGTTGGATGATACTGATAATATTGATGCGTCTGCTCATGACGATATTGAGCCCGTAATTATAGATCTTCATGAGGATGAACAAGCAAATTTACAAGACGATAATACAGTTTCCACGCCTCAAACGGTGGATAAAGATGAATCAAAAGATTTGCAAGATATTGAGGATAGTGAAGTCTTAGATACAGTAGATCAAGGCACAGAAAAAGACACCATAGATGCTATAGAGCAAACAATCACAAATGAAACAGACAGATTAAGTAATGAGGAGCTAGATGCTGAAATCTCTGATGACATAATTGAAGATTTTGATGATGAATTGCTTGGTATTGATGAGGAAACATTAAGAAGCGTACTCGGTGAAGAGATGAAAGATGAAGACAATTCAAAAGTAAAAGAGATGCCACAAGAGGTAAACAAGGGTAATATTTCATCCGAAAATTTAGCCGGCAGTGGTGTAAAAGTTTTACATGATTTACTACAAGTTTTAAACGATAAAGATATTCAGGCATCACTTGAAGGGATGCATATAAATATAAATATTTCAATAGGAAAAGAGTAGATGCAAACAAAAAGTGGTGTTATTGTTGTTTTGTCCGGACCTAGCGGGAGCGGCAAAAGTTCTCTTATGAAAAGGGTTGAAGATAAGCTTGATAATTATTATATATCTATCTCTACTACAACCAGACCCGCAAGAAATCAAGAAATCAATGGAGAAGATTATTTGTTTATATCCAAAGAGGAGTTTTTAAAAGATATAAGAGATAATTGTTTTTTAGAGCATGCCGTTGTTCATGGCAATTATTATGGAACATCTATAAGGCCCGTTCAAACGGCTTTGCAAGAAGGACGGCTTGTGCTTTTTGATATAGATGTGCAAGGGCACGCTGCCATAAGAGATAAGTTTCCCGATATCATCACATCTATATTTATTACGACGCCGTCGCTAGCTGAGTTGAAACATCGTCTAAGCGGTAGAGCGACTGAGACTAATGAGATTATGCAAGAGAGATTAAATATAGCTAAAAAAGAGCTGTTGCATATAAAAGAGTATGATTATGTTTTAGTAAATGATGATTTTGAACAAACGGTAAATGCATTATTGGATATCATTCAAGCAGCAAAGCTGAAAAAACCGGCTGCAGAGATAGATGATTTTGTAAGTAAATGGTTGCAAAACTAAGGACATTTACAGCAAATCAAAGATATACTATAAGCTTAAAATTATTGACGGTAATACAAAAGGAGTAATAATGGGACTACCAGGCGGATGGGAGCTAATAGTCATAGTTCTTGTGATAATAGTAATGTTTGGCGGAAAAAAGATTCCGGAACTAGCAAAAGGCTTGGGTAAAGGCATAAAAGATTTTAAAGAAGAGATGAAAGATGTCTCTGATGATACGGTAAAAACTGAAGAGTCTGTTAAAAAAGTTGAAACAGATAAGAGTACAGCCAACGATCAAACAATAGACACACCAAATACCACTAAACAAGCATAATCTTGAAACAGCGCGTAAAATCTTTTTTACAAACTCAGTATGACGGTGACATTATTTTAGAAAAGCCTAAAGATAGAAGCTTTGGACATTTTGCAACTCCTATTGCTTTTTCTCTAGCCAAAGAGTTAAGAAAATCACCTGTAAAAATAGCAGAAGAGTTTAGTGTCTTGTTTGCTCAAAATAATATGTTTAGCGAAGTTTCCTCCGTTAAAGGGTATATTAATTTCAAGCTTAGTGAATCATTTTTAGATGAATATGCATCTTGGGCGCTCAATAATCAAAAAGAATTTGCAAAAGCCAATAATCAACAAAAGATACTTATAGAATTTGTAAGCGCTAATCCAACCGGACCGTTGCATATAGGTCATGCAAGAGGCGCTGTTTTTGGCGATACCTTAGCTAGATTAGGGCGTCACTTAGGCTATGATATAACATCAGAATATTATATTAACGATGCAGGCAATCAGATTGATTTACTTGGATTATCGATACAGTTAGAGGGACAAAACAGTATATTAAAACAAACAGTTCAGTGGCCGGAGAGTTTTTATCGTGGCGAATATATTTCACAGTTGGCAAATCAGGCTGTTCAGGAGTTTTCAATATCTATTTTGACAGATATATCAAGACAAAGAGAGCTAGCTTTGTGGGCTAAAGATATAGTTATGAAAATGATCGTGCAAACTTTAGATGATACCCATGTTGCCTTTGATAGTTTTGTGTATGAGTCCGCACTTTATGATGCGTGGGACGATGTATTAGAGAAAATTCATAACGGTGTATATGAAAAAGAAAATAAAATCTTTTTGGCATCTTCGTTAAAAGGTGACGATAATGACAGAGTAGTTGTTCGCGAAGATGGACGACCTACATATTTAGCCGGAGATATTATATACCATAACCAAAAATTTGAGCGTGGGTTTGACCATTATATAAATATATGGGGTGCAGACCATCATGGATATATAGCACGCGTGAAAGCTGCGATAGAATTTTTAGGCTACGACAGTTCAAAACTAGAAGTGCTTTTATCACAAATGGTAAGTCTATTAAAAGACGGTGAGCCTTATAAGATGAGTAAGCGCGCCGGAAATGTTATCTTGATGAGTGATATTTTAGATGAGATAGGCTCGGATGCTCTGAGATTTATATTTGCATCTAAGAAATGTGATACTGCACTAGAGTTTGACATAGAGGCATTAAAAAAACAAGACAGTTCAAATCCGGTGTATTATATACAGTATGCTCATGCGCGTATTAAAACTATGATTCGTAAAAGTGGTTTATCTTCGGGTGAGATATTAAATGCTACCCTACACTCCTTGAGTCATGATGCAAATTCACTGCTTTTTGAAGCATTGCTGTTGCCTGAAATAGTAGATGATGCCTTTCATAGCAGACAGATACAAAAACTAACCGACTATCTAAGATCATTGGCGGCAAAACTGCATAAATTTTATTATGATTGTAAAATTTTAGGTACCTCAGATGAAGCCAAGCTTTTGAAGCTACTGCAGGTAGTTGCACTTTCATTAAAAACAGGGATGTCTTTGCTGGGTATTGAGGCTAAAGACAGTATGATAAAAGATGAATATTAATACAACCAATCTAAAGGAATGACATGGAGCAGTATTTAGGTGCAAAAAAAATTCTTAGAATTTATATCGATAATGAAGACAAATTTAACGGTAAACCTCTTTGGCAAGAGCTTTTAAAAAAGGTAAAAGAGTGTGGATTGGCCGGAGCAACAGTCTTTAAAGGCGTCGGAGGTATTGGAGCGCATAGTGAGATAAAAAGTTTTAGCGTTTTTGTATTATCTCAGGAGTTGCCTGTTGTGATTGAGATTATCGATTCTAAAGAAAATATTGAAAACTTTTTAGATATCGCAGATGATATGATAGAAGAGGGTTTAGTTACAATTACCGATACGCATGTTATTAAATATAAGCATAAGTAGGATATAAAATGAATTTTATAATTTTTTTATATATTGGAGCAGGTGGATTTGTAGGTGCTATATCGAGATTTTTGCTGGCTGGTTTTGTTCAAAAAACATCTGGCAGCTTATTTCCGTTTGGCACATTAAGTGTTAATGTCGTCGGCAGCTTTATTATCGGTCTTGCAGCTATGTATTTTGAAAATATTATAGCACCGGAGTATAAAGCGATGGTAATGACGGGTTTTTTAGGTGCTCTTACCACCTTTTCTACTTTTTCGCTTGAGAATGTAAATATGCTCCAAGAGGGAGATTATATTCGAGTTGCTCTTAATATTTTTGTAAATGTTCTCTTTAGTATTTTAGCTACCATTATCGCAATTTATATATTTAAAAGAGTTTACTCTTAAAACTTCAAAACAATAAACTTCTTTATAAGCCTAAATCTATCACTGAAAGAGTCAACAGTTAAGATGAGAGTGACGGGTTTTGGTATAACATAGACAATTAAATTATTGCTTTAAGAAAAGTTATACTATAAAGTATGCTACTATTGTGTTAAATTTTAAAATAAAGCACAATTATGAACGAAATTACAATAAGAACTGCCAATGAAAATGATATTGATTTTTTAGCAACCATGGTATTGCAAAACTCAAGAAATAATAAAAAGATAGGTATGTTTGACTTGCTTTTTGCCTCCAAAAAAGAAACTGACTTGGTAGAAAATATTAAAAAATTAATAACAATTGATAAGAAAATATATTGCTATTATAAAAATTTTTTAATTGCATCTCTAAACAAAACAAATGTTGCGATACTATGTAATTATGAACCTAGGCTAGCTACAAATACATATATTGAAGATGTTTTGCAACAGCTAGATATTTTGAAAGAGGATTATAAGTATATCTCTATGTTGTCATATTGCGAGATAGATACAGACAAAAAAGTTTGGATACTTGATTTTCTTACTCAAAAAGAGGGGGCTGACAGTTTAGATATTGCAAAAATGCTTATACAAAAAAGTTTATTACAAGCAAGTTTAAAGGGCTATAGGATTGTTCGTACTATTATTAGTGCTAAGAAGGCCGATGTAATTTTGATGTATCACAAATTAGGATTTAAGACGCTTTTGCAAAAAGAGTGCAGCCTCTTGCAAGATCAACTTAGAGAAAATAGAGCCATCGTTTTAGAATATCATCTTTAAGTGAGTATTTTAGTAACAATTAAAAAATGAATTTGTTACTTTTTTACACTATTTAAATAAATGAAGAATATTAAAGCTTTATTGTTTAACTGTTTTATAAAAGTGTGATAATATAGTTTAGTTATAAAATTATTTAGGAGTAGGTAAATGGCACAAACAAATCCAACTATAATTTGGACAGCAATAGATGAAGCGCCGGCATTAGCTACGTATTCGTTATTGCCAATTGTACAGGCTTTTTCAAGAAAGGTTGGTGTTGATATACAGACAAGAGATATTTCATTGGCTGGAAGAATTATTGCAAATTTTTCAGAGTATTTAACAGATTCTCAAAAAACAGAGGACGCGTTAGGATATTTAGGCAAACTGGTGCATCAACCAATTGCCAATATTATTAAATTACCTAACATTTCGGCCTCGATTCCGCAGCTAAAAGAAGCAATAGCAGAATTGCAGGAGAAAGGATATGGCATTCCTAATTATCCGGAGAATCCTAAAACAGCTGAAGAAAAAGCTATAAAAGAAAAATATTCAGTATGTTTAGGTTCTGCTGTAAATCCAGTTTTGCGTGAAGGCAATTCAGATCGTAGAGCAGCTGAGGCTGTTAAGCAATATGCAAAGAAACATCCACATAAGCTTCGTCCATGGGATGATAATTCAAAAACCAAAGTCATGTCAATGGATAAAGGTGATTTTTATGCCAATGAACAGTCGGTTATTAAAAATAAAGACGGTAAGGTTACTATTTCGTTAAACGGCAAAGTATTAAAAGAGATAGATGCGCAAGATAAAGAGATACTAGACGGTACATTTATGAGCGTTACAGAGTTACGCAGTTTTCTTTTTGATACTATACAAACAGCAAAATCTGATGATATTCTTTGGTCGCTACATCTAAAAGCTACGATGATGAAGGTTTCTGATCCAATTATATTTGGACATGCGGTGTCAGTTTATTTTAAAGATGTATTTGACAAATATGCAGCAGAGTTTAAAGAGATAGGGGTGAGTGCTAACCTTGGTCTTGGAGATTTATATAAAAAGATACAAAAGCTATCAGCTGATAAGCAAACAGAGATCAAAGATGCAATTTCTGATGTTTATAAAAAGCAAGCAGCTATAGCCATGGTTGATTCAGATAAAGGTATTACAAATCTACATGCGTCAAATGACATTATTATAGACGCATCTTTGCCTGTTGTTGTACGTGACGGAGGTAAAATGTGGGGACCTGACGGCAAGCCTAAACAGGCAATCGTTACTATTCCGGATAGATGTTACGCAACAATGTATAGCGAAATCATTGAAGATTCAAAACGTAACGGGCAATTTGATGTGACTACTATGGGTTCAGTTTCTAATGTAGGGCTTATGGCTCAAAAAGCAGAGGAGTATGGTTCTCATCCGACAACTTTTGAGATTGAGGAAGATGGAATCGTTGAAGTCAAAGATAGCGATGGTTCTGTATTGATGAGTTTTAATGTTCAAAAGGGAGATATATGGAGAATGTCGCGCGCTAAAGATGTTCCTATTAAAGACTGGGTTAGATTGGCGGTTGAGCGTGCAGAGATTGAAGGCGTTCCCGCTATTTTTTGGCTAGATAAAAATCGTGCACATGATGCAAATGTGATCAAAAAAGTACAGCAGTATCTACCTGAATTTGACGTAGATAACATAGAATATCAAATTTTAGCACCACAAGATGCCATGGCATATTCACTTAAGCGTATTCGTGAGGGTCTGAATACGATCTCCGTTACAGGAAACGTGTTAAGAGATTATCTAACCGACCTATTTCCTATCTTAGAACTTGGAACTTCGGCTAAAATGCTTTCAATAGTTCCGCTTCTTGCCGGAGGAGGATTGTTTGAGACAGGTGCCGGCGGTTCTGCGCCAAAACATGTTGACCAATTTTTAAAAGAGGGACATTTGAGATGGGATTCGTTGGGTGAGTTTTTAGCGCTTGCTGAATCGCTCAGATTTATAGCCAGAAAATATGACTCACAAGAGATTGAAACCTTTACATTGGCATTAGATAAAGCAAATGCGGCATATCTTGATAACGATAAAGCACCGTCACGAAAGGCTGGGGAACCTGACAATAAAGCAAGCCACTTTTTTCTTGCACAGTATTTTGCAGATGCTCTTGCCAATCAGACTGATGATAGTGTTCTTGCAAATAAATTTACAGATATTGCTAAAAGCTTAAAAGATAATGAAGAAAAAATACTACAAGAATTATTGTCAATTGAGGGAAGACCTCAGGATATAGGTGGTTATTATAGACCTGATAATATAAAAGCAAACTCTGCAATGCGTCCAAGCGCAACATTTAACAGCATTATAGACAGCTTCTAAGCCACCGATAGATAAAAAGGCAAATTGCCCTTTTATCTCTTTGTTTTTTTTCTAGTTGCCAATGTTAGATATGCCCATATAAGTGCTATTAATAATAAAACAAAAATAATAGTAATATATGGTTTGGATATTAGAATGCCATAGAGATGCATGAGTGTTGCGCCAAAATAAAAGCTCCCAAGTCCTACTGTAAACGTCCAGATAACGGCTGATAGGATATTTAATATAGTAAATTTTTTCAAATCATATTTTGTCAACCCTATGGCTATTGGAATCAGCGTTTTAATGCCATATATAAATTTTTGTATAAATATGATCCAAGAACCGTATTGTTTCATCTTTAAATGAGCAAGAGCCAGTTTTCTTCGATGTTTTTTTAGATATGTATGTAAAACTTCTTTTTGGTTTCTGGCTAAATAAAACAGTAAATTATCTCCTATAACATTTGCGGTAAATGCGATTGCCATAGATGTGGCTAAATCCATTTTGCCCATATATGATAGCACTGATGCAGCCATTAGCGCTACAAATCCACCACCTAGAGAATAGATAAACAATCCTATATAACCGTATGTCACTAAGTGATGTAGCATGTCTTGCATTTTTGTCCTTAAGGCTATAATTTTTTAATTTTTGTTATTTCATCGCGCAGGCGGGCTGCTTCTTCAAATTCTAATTCTTTAGCTGCTTTTTTCATTTTATCAGTTAACTCTTTTAAAATTTTTTTACGCTCGCTAGCGGGCATTTTATCCATTTTTTTATGTTTTGAGTATAAGTCACCATGGTCTTCAGCTTTTAGATCTGTATCTAATGCACGTTTAGTAGTTGTTGGTATGATGTTGTGTTCTTTGTTGTAGTCTTCTTGTAGTTTTCTTCGTATTTTTGTTTTCTCGATAGCTCGCTGCATTGAACCTGTCATTTTGTCGGCATACAGTATAACCCGCCCTTTTTGATGTCTAGCGGCACGTCCTATTGTTTGAATCAAAGCAGTTTCACTTCTTAAAAATCCCTCTTTATCAGCATCAAGAATAGCCACTAAGCTCACTTCAGGTAAGTCAAGCCCTTCTCTTAACAGGTTTATTCCAATTAGCACATCAAACTCTCCAATTCTTAAAGAGCGAATAATTTGGTTTCTTTGTATGGTGTCAATGTCTGAATGCATATATTGTACTTTTATGCCAAGATCCGCAAGATATTTGGTCAGTGCTTCAGCCATTTTCTTTGTTAAAACTGTAATTAATATGCGTTCGTCATTAATAGTTACTTTTTTAATCTCATCATGGATATCTTCGACCTGGTTACTAAGCGGTTTTACTTCTATTATGGGGTCAAGCAAGCCGGTAGGTCTGATGATCTGATCTGCTTTGATGACTGAGAGGTCAAGCTCGTATTGGGAGGGTGTGGCTGATACAAATAGATAGTGCGGCATTTTATTGATATATTCATCAAGCGTAAGAGGTCTGTTGTCAAGTGCGCTTGGAAGCCTAAAGCCGTAATCAACCAATACCTCTTTTCTGGCACGATCGCCGGCATACATTCCTCGAAATTGAGGCAGACTCACATGTGATTCATCAATAATAGTTAAATAATTTTTATGTTTTACTGCAAAATAATCAAGCAGCGTAAAAGGAGTTTCTCCCGCTTTTTTATCAGTTAAAAGTCTGGAATAATTTTCAATTCCTTTACACATACCTGTTGTTTGCAGCATTTCAAGATCAAATTCCACTCTTTGTTTTAGTCTTTGTGCTTCAACCAGTTTCCCCTCTTTTAAAAAATAATCCAATCTTTCATCTAACTCATCTTCTATTCGTTTGATAGCTACTACTAAGCGTTCATGGCTAACACTGAACTGACTTGTTGCGTATATTGTTATGGATTTAAAATCCTCCAAACGCTTATTTTGCAGTGGATCGAACTTATAGATGGAATCTATCTCATCGCCAAAAAACTCTATCCGTAAAGCTTCATCCTGAAGATATGGTGGGTAAATATCAATCACATCTCCACTGACGCGTATATTACCGCTATCAAAATAGTTATCATTTCTTGTATATCCCATATCAACTAGTCGCAACAGAAGCTTTTTTTGAGAGATAATGTCTCCTACGCCGAGAGCTTGCACCATTTTTAGATACTCTTTGGGATCTCCTAGACCATAATTTGCCGATACCGATGCTATGACGATAACATCATCATAACTTAACAAATTGGCAGTACACGACAACCGCAAACGCTCAAGTTCATCATTTATAGCACTATCTTTTTCTATAAAAAGATCCTGGCGCGGTATATAAGCTTCTGGTTGATAATAATCATAATATGAGACAAAGTATTCGACATGATTATTTGGAAAAAATTGGCGAAACTCTGAGTAAAGTTGTGCAGCTAAAGTTTTGTTGTGTGTCATAATTATTGTCGGCATTTGTACATTTTCTATAATACGAGCCATTGTATGCGTCTTGCCGCTTCCTGTAACACCTTCAAGTGTTTGATAGCGATTACCTTCAAGAATAGAATCTGAAAGTGCTTTTATGGCTGTAGGTTGATCGCCTGCCGGTTCGTATGGTGATACCACTTTAAAATTTGATTTCTTTTTCATTAGTGAAATTATAGCAGAGGAGTTGTTTATTAGATAAAGTTGTTAAAATATTTTATTATCGTATCATTTAAATAAAATCTCGGTTTTGGAAATAGGTTTTGTATAAATCCTACATGTCCACCATGCTTACAAATAAGCAGTTGCGTATCTTTTGTGTATTGATGTTGATGAGGCAGAATTTTGGGGGTCATGAAAGGATCATCAAGAGCTTGGATTATACAGGTCTTTGTTTGTATAAATCTAAGATATTGCTTTGAGCTTGATTTATTATAATAATCTTGTGCAGAGGCAAATCCATGTGCGGGCGCAGTATATGCTTCATCAAAATCCCAAAAAGTTTTAATATTTTTAATATCTTTAATATCCAGCCCAATCATTTTTTTTGTATCGTGCATTTTTACTTTTGTGTATAAGAATTTTCTTAAATCTTTCATCAGATAAGCTTGATATATTTTAGATGTACCGGTATTTAGTTGTGTGGCACATATATCTAGCTGCATCGGAGCACTAACAGACACAGCCGCTGTTATGGGCGCTATGTCTTTATATTCACCTAACATCTTAAGAAGCATATTTGCACCAAGAGAATACCCTACTGCAAAAAGTTTTGCTTTTGGATATAGATGTTGTATATGTTTTATAAAAGCCTTTGCATCGCCTGTTTCTCCACTATGATAAGAGCGTAGGAGCCTATTCATCTTTCCTGAACAACTTCTAAAATGCATGATAACCGCGTTAAAATTATTGGTTGCCAGCTTAGGCATAATTTGTTGAATGTAATGAGACTTAAATGAGCCGGCAAGCCCATGAAACAGTATAACAATTGGAGTAGTCGGATCGTTTGAATATCTATACCAAAAGCATTCTAAAAAATCACCATCATCTAACTCAAACTGTTCAATTTCTATCTTAATATCTGCCGGTTTTGTAAAAATCATTGCACCGACAGTTTGGATATGACGATTTTGAATTATGATTGATGGCTTAAATCTATCCATATTACTGTATTACTGTATAAATTCTACAACATCTTCAAATGGAAGTCTTATTTGTGCCGGTTGTGGCTGTGCTCTGTAGCCAAATGGTAAAACAAGTGAGAGTTGAAATTTTGTTGTATCTAATTGTAAAATTTGTTCAACTTTGTCTTTTTCATATCCTTCAATAGGACAAGAATCTATGCCTATAAAAGCAGCAGATGTCATCATATTCGCAGCAGCGATATAGCTCTGCTTGGACGTCCATGCATAGATATTTTCATCACTCTCAAGCGTGTTTTTCAGATGGCTGGCATAAAGTTGCATATAAAAATCCAGTGTTTCTTGCTTGTTTATTTTTCTGGCAAATCGTTTTTTCACTTCTCCTGATTGTACTTTTACACTATCAATCCCTGCTAATACAATGACTAAATGTGAACAAGATGTAACTTGCACTTGATCCCAGCAGACAGGTCTTAGTTTTGCTTTTAGTTCTTCATTTGTAATAACTAAAAATTTCCATGCCTCCATACCAAAAGATGATGGCGATTTCCTGCCGACCTCTAAAATAAAACGCATATCTTCTTCAGAAATTTTCTTTTTCTCATCAAATATCTTACAAGCATGTCTAAAATCCATGGCTTTCATACATTGGTTATTCATTTGTTTCTCCATATTTTAAGTTATCATGCAAAGATTATATCAGTAGTAAACTTATACTTCTCTTACTTTAGTTTAGGTAAGTAAAGATAGATGATAGTCATATATGTTATAATATGTAGTATTATGCCAAAAAGGAAATGCATGTATTATGTAGATAATAAAGAATATACTTGCCCGGTGGCAATTACGCTTGATATATTTAACGACAGATGGAAGTTGGCGGTTATTTGGTATTTACTCGACGGCGCTAAAAGATTTAAAGAGTTGCATGAAGATATTCATGAAATTAGTCAAAAAACCCTCATCGTTAAACTAAAAGAGTTGGAGGAAAAAAATATCATTGAACGAGAAGTTTTTGCGGAAGTTCCTCCAAAAGTTGTTTATTCGCTTACGCCAATCGGTAAGAAATTAAAACCGGTTTTAAAGAGCATGTACGATTGGGGAAGTGATTATGCGGACAAAGCTAATATCTGACATTTAGATGGTTTCTTTTAATTGCATCTATGACATCTTTGATGCGTTGCATTTTTTCCTGCTCTTTTTTGATATCATCGACAACCTCTAAATTAAATAGAGATAATTTCTTTTCTAAATACCCTGTATTAAAATGCCCATGTGCAAAATCATTATCTTTTACTATTTGTCTATGCAATGAAATGTTTGTAGGTACTCCAGCAATTAAAAATTCATCTAAAGCCCGCTTTGATTTTTTAACAACTTCTTCCCATGAGATCCCCCATACTATAAGTTTTGCAATGAGTGAATCATAAAAGTGTGAAATCGTATAATCTTGATATGCTATAGAATCAAGTCTTACACCCGGACCTCCGGGGGCTAAATATTGTGTTAATTTTCCCGGCGATGGTGTAAAATTATGATTTGGATCTTCGGCGTTTATACGAAACTCTATTGCATAGCCTCTTAGGGCTATATCTTTTTGCTTGATGGTCAATTTTTTTGCTTGGGCTACTTCAATCATTCGCTCTACTAGATCTATCCCGCTGATCATCTCGGTAATTGGATGCTCAACTTGAATTCTGGTGTTTATCTCAATAAAATAGATATTATCAAAATCATCCACTAAAAACTCAATAGTGGCAACACTCTCATATCCGAGCTTCTTAATCGCTAGGAGCGAAATCTCATATAGCTTTGCTTTGACGCTTGCTTTTAGATAGGGCGAGGGTGCTATTTCTACAATCTTTTGATGTCTTCTTTGTATTGAGCAGTCCCTGTTGCCTAGATGCAGAACATTTCCATATTTATCGGCTAATATTTGAACTTCGATATGATGAGGATTTAAGAGGTATTTTTCTATAAACATCTCATCTTTACCGAAAAATTTTTTTGATTCGTTTGTGGCATCTTCATACATGCTTTGAAACTCATCTGCGCTATTAACAATTCTCATGCCTCTTCCACCGCCCCCAAAAGCAGCTTTTATAATAACCGGAAACCCGATATTTTCGGCTACATGTAAGGCTTCTTGTATATCAGTAATGGGTGTGTCAGTTCCCGGCAATATCGGGACATCTATATCTTTTACCGCGCGTTTTGATGCTATTTTATCACCAAAAAGGGCAATATGTTCAGGTTTAGGACCAATAAAAATCAAGTTATTGTCTTGACAGCATTGGGCAAAATCGGCATCTTCTGATAAGAATCCGTATCCAGGATGTACGGCGTCGCAACTAGCTTTTTTGGCAGTGGCAATAATACGTTCATAATCCAAGTATGCTTTGATAGGGTCACCTAACAACGGATAGCATTCATCTGCTTTTTTTAGCCAAGCACCTTCTATGTCTGCTTCAGAAAATATGACAACACTGATAATATCCATCTCTTTGCAGGCTCGTATAATCCTAAGAGCAATCTCACCCCGATTTGCTATGAGAATTTTTTTAATCTGATTCATAAATTATCCTTTAAAAATCTATGTTAATTTGCAAGAAGTCTATTATTTTACTTTAGTTTGTAGTTAGATTTTATCATAATAAAAGTAATGAGTTTGTAGTTAGATAGATAAATTCATGAAAGATTAAACATATGGTGTCAAGAGAGAGACTTGAACTCTCGACCTCCGGCTTATGAGACCAGCGCTCTAACCAGCTGAGCTACCTTGACAATTTAGAGGCAGAATTTTATACTATGTAACCTTTAATCTTTATAAAGTATATATATTTTATTAGTATATATACTATACATCAATAAACTATAGTCATATAGGATAACTATTATTTAGTCTATATCTATCAAAGTATTGACATTTTAGTAAATATGATGTAGAATTACACAAAATAAATTATTAGGAGGTTATATGAATTTTCAACCATTAGGAAAACGTGTGTTAGTAGAACGAATCGAAGAGGCCGCTACTACGGCAAGTGGGATAATTATCCCAGATAGCGCAAAAGAGAAACCATCTGAGGGTATCGTAGTAGCTGCTAGTGAAGAGGTAAAAAATATCTCTTGTAAAGATAAAGTAGTTTTTGGTAAATATACCGGTAATGAATTATCTTTAGACGGTAAAACATATCTAATAATCGATACTGACGATATTTTCGGAATAATCAAATAATAAAAGGATATAAATAATGGCAAAAGAGATTATATTTTCTGATAAAGCAAGAAATTCATTGGCACATGGCGTTACAAAACTTACGGATGCGGTAAAAGTTACTATGGGACCTCGTGGTCGTAATGTGCTTATTCAAAAAAGTTTTGGTGCTCCTGTCATCACAAAAGATGGCGTGTCGGTCGCTCGCGAGATAGAATTAAAAGATAGACTTGAGAATATGGGTGCACAATTGGTTAAAGAGGTTGCATCAAAAACTGCAGATGAAGCAGGAGACGGAACAACAACTGCGACAGTGTTGGCAAATGCAATTTTTCAAGAAGGCTTGCGCAACATCACAGCTGGAGCTAATCCTGTTGAAGTAAAAAGAGGTATGGATAAAGCTTGTGAAGTGATACTTAAAAACTTAAAAGATTTATCAAAAACTGTTGACGGGAAAAAAGGCATAGCTCAAGTTGCTACCATCTCTGCAAACTCTGATGCTGAGATAGGTGACATGATAGCTGAGGCTATGGAAAAAGTCGGTCAAGACGGTGTTATCACGGTTGAAGAGGCTAAAGGTATCGCCGATGAGCTTGAAGTGGTGGAAGGTATGCAGTTTGACAGAGGATATTTAAGTCCGTATTTTATAACAAATAGCGAAAAAATGATAGCTGAGGTAGAAAATCCGTATTTGCTATTGATAGATAAAAAGATATCTAATTTAAAAGAATTACTTCCGGTACTAGAGCAGGTTCAAAAAGCATCACGACCGCTTTTAATAGTAGCTGAAGATGTTGAGGGTGAAGCTCTTTCTACTTTAGTCGTTAATAAGCTTCGCGGCGTGTTAAATATTAGCGCAGTTAAGGCACCTGGTTTTGGTGATAGACGAAAGGCTATGCTGGAAGATATTGCAATACTAACCGGTGGTACAGTAATATCCGAAGAAGTTGGATTGACATTAGAAGGTACAACGATTGATAATTTAGGTCAAGCCTCTCGTGTTGTTATGGATAAAGATAATACTGTTATAGTCAGTGGTGCGGGAAAACCTGAAAATGTACAAGCAAGAATTGCTGAAATTAAAACCCAAATTGATGCTACAAGTTCTGAATATGATAAAGAAAAACTACAAGAAAGACTTGCAAAACTCAGTGGCGGTGTAGCTGTTATTAAGGTGGGTGCTGCTACTGAAACTGAAATGAAAGAGCGAAAAGATCGTGTTGATGATGCACTAAGCGCAACAAAAGCTGCTGTTGAAGAGGGTATTGTTATAGGTGGTGGTGCGGCAATTGCACGCGCTGCTATGAAAGTTGACATGAACCATTTAGAAGGTGATCAGAAAGTAGGTGCTGAGATTATATTAAGAGCTGTAAAAGCACCTATTAAACAAATTGCCGCAAATGCCGGCTTTGATGGAGGTGTTGTTGTAAATACAATCGAAAACTCAGAGTCAGATACTATAGGCTTTAACGCAGCTAGCGGTGAATATGTAGATATGTTTGAAGCTGGTATCATAGACCCATTAAAAGTTGCTCGCGTTGCTTTAACTCATGCAACTTCAGTTTCAAGCATGCTTTTAACAACTGAAGCGGCTATACATGATATTGAAGATGATACACCTACTCCAGATGTGCCTGAGATGCCTGGTATGGGAATGTAAAACGGTAGCAGCAAGCAGAGTTATCTCTGCTCGTTGCTATTATATTATTAGTAGTTTTAGTTTAATATAGATTTTTTTATTACTTTCATATCCTCACTTAATTCATACACTATAGGAACTCCTGTTGCGATTTCAACTTTTGTAATTTCCTCTTCGTTTAGTTCATCAAAATACATAACCAAAGAGCGTAGCGAATTACCATGGGCGGAGACAAGCACTGTTTTATTTTGTGCTAACTCAGAAATGATTGCTTCAAAAAAATATTGAATTGTTCTTTGTTTTGTATCTTTTAATGATTCGCTTAACGGTAAAATATTTGGGTTTATATATTTATATTTGCTGTTATTTTGAGGCAATCTTTCGTCATTTGTAGGCAGTGGCGGCGGTGGCGTATCGTATCCACGCCTAACACTTAGAAAAAATTTATCACCTACTTCTTTTTGAATCTCGGCTTTATTTTGTTGCTGCCATGTGCCATAGTGTCGTTCATTTAACTTCCAGCTTTTAATAATATCAATATGCTCCCAATCCATCTGCTTTAATACTATATTTGTGGTATCAATTGCTCGTTTGAGCCAAGAAGTAAAACATATATCAGGAAAAATATTATTTTTTATAAGCAGTTGTCCCGCTTTTGAAGCTTCTTGTTCTCCCTGTTTGCTCAAGTTTACATCTGTCCATCCTGTAAAAAGATTATCTTTATTGAAAATACTTTGTCCGTGTCTAAGTAGTATTAAACGTCTTTTCATGTTTTACCTTTTAATAGAGTATCTAGTAGTCTAACACAATAGAATATATAAAGTGTAAATGTGATAAGAGTTAAAATGAAAGATTGGTGGAGATAAGGGGGCTCGAACCCCTGACCTATACGCTGCCAGCGTATCGCTCTCCCAGCTGAGCTATATCCCCTGGTTTTTGAATTAGTATTATATCCAAAAAAAAATTAAATAGCTGCATTCCCTTGCCTTGTACTATTGCCGCAATATGTTCGTTTAAATACCTACTCTTTAGTTGGGTTTGGTATTACTTATCAGTGCTAATTTTTCTGATCTGGTTAATTTTTTGATAGCATATTCACGTTTAGCGGCACTACTTTTATCTTGCATGATTTCTGTATGTGCTAAAATAACAGGTCTTCTGGTCTTAGTATATTTTGCACCCTTTTTAGAAAAGTTATGCTCATGTATTCGTCTTTGTATATTGGTGGTTATACCCGTGTAAAGAGTATCGTCGTTACATTTTAGAATATATATAAAATATTTCATTGAATACCTTCAGTTTTTTTAGCAGTTTTGTAGATTAAAAATTTGCTTGAGATTGTCAAAATTATCTAAGATTTCCTTAGGTGGCAGGGCTTTATGAAAATAAAAGCCCTGCAGTATATCTACTTTATCAAGTTGCAGTAATTGAATATGCTCCAGTGTTTCAACACCTTCTGCAACAACATCTTTACCTAAGTGATGTGCTAGCGATGTGATCGCTTTTACAATATGTTGATTTGTTTCATCTTTAAGCATTTGCAGTACAAATGATTTATCAATTTTTATGGTATCAAGAGGAAGCTGTGCAAGATATGCGAACGATGAATAACCGGTGCCAAAGTCATCTAAAGATATTTTAATTCCATCCTGGCGCAGTAATTTTAACGTTTTTATAGTTAGGCCCGTATTTTCCATAATCGCTGATTCAACTATCTCGATTTTTATAAGATGCGGTTTGATTTCATGTGACTTTAAACATTTTAAAAAGTTTTGAGCAAAGTTTTTTTCTTTAAATTGTCTTGCTGATATATTTATAGAGACAGTTAAGTCCTGCTTGCTTTTTTTATTAACCTCTTTTACAAAACTACATGCCATAGAAATTACAAAATCACTTATTTTAATGATATCACCACTTGCTTCGGCCACTGGTATAAACTCTTCTGGTGAAACAAAACCAAACTCAGGGTGATTAAGCCTAAGCAGAGCTTCAAAGCCGCATATCATTAAAGTATCGGCGGTGACTAACGGTTGAAAATAGAGGTGAAAGTAGTTATGATTTAGCGCATCTTTTATAATATGTTCAATCTCAAAAAATCTTTCCATATCTGTATCCATACCATTTTCATAAAACTCATATCTATTTTTACCGGATATTTTTGCCGTGTACATTGCGGTATCTGCGGCTTTTATGAGTCCGGTAAAGCTGTTGGTGTCTTTAGGATACATAGCTATACCAATAGAGCATGAGATAAAAAATTCACGCTCTTGTATAGTTATGGATTTGCCTATAGTACTTATGAGTTCTGATGTAATAATCCTAATATTTTTTTCATTATTTGTATTATTTATAATAATGATAAATTCATCACCGCCAAATCTGACGCATTCCCCATATTTTTTTGTTGCATCTTGCAGTCTTTTACTTATTTTAATTAAAAGTTTGTCGCCGATATCATGTCCGAGAGAATCGTTAATAAATTTAAAATTGTCTAGATCTAAAAATAAAATTGTAAAATTCTGTTGTATTATTTGAGATTTTTTTAACATTAATTCGATATTTTTTTTCAGATATGATCTATTTGGAAGCCCGGTGAGTGCGTCATGATATGCCATGAACTCAATTTTGTCCTGATCCTCTTTTTGTTTTGTAATGTCATGAGTGACGCCTATAAAAAATTCAAGTGAGGGATGATGTTTTATTGTATTAGATAACCATTTTATATCGCCGTTTGATAGCTTGATTCTAAATTCAATCGTTGTGGATTCATGAGCTTGAAGCTGGGCAAATGCATCCATCACTTTTTGCTTATCCGCATCATAAATCATATCCATCCATAATGATGATTGGTACAAAAAGCTCTCTTTTTTTTCTTGAAAAATTTTCTCAATCGCATCGGAGACATATTGTATCTGCATATTTTTATCATTTATATACCATATAATCTCGTCAATTGAATTGATAATCTCATCTAGCTGTATCTGCTGTTTAGCAATCTCTTGTTTGTGTTCTAGCAACATTCTTGTCATATGTTTTGATTTTGCTTCCAATATCTCTTTTGAATATTTGAGCTCTTGATTGATTTGTTCAATTTGACTAATATCTCTTAAAGAAACAAGCACATATTCTTGGCTATCTATTGTTATAAGGCTGACATTTTTTGTTGTTACGATATGCTGTTGATTTTTTGCGATAAACAGTGTTGTTTGCTGAGTGCAGCTGTTTGTTGCTTGCAACTGCAAAAGACACTCTTGAAATATAGAGTCATCCACAAGAAAATTAATAATATTTTGATGATACAGTTCATCGTAACTATATCCTAAGAGCTTTGAAAACGATTGATTAAAAAATAGTATTGTCCCGTATGTATCAATCATAAGTATAGGATCAGGTATCAAATTTAAAATTTCTTCTGTTTTAAATTGTTTAAATAGAGTCATAGTTGTGTAACTTCTTTTTTGTTTAATTTAGACAATTCTATCGTTTTTTAACTTAGAGTTTTAGCATACATTAGCTATAATACCAAAAACACTAAAATGGGCAGATATGTTAACAACGATAAATTTGACAAAAAGATATGGCAATAGAATTTTATTTGAAAATATTAATATTAAATTAGATAGACATAAGAGGTACGGCCTAATAGGTGCAAACGGTGCAGGTAAAACAACATTTCTAAATATTTTAAGCGGTAAAAATAAAGAATATGAAGGTGAAGTGGTAATAGGTTCAGGACTGAAAGTGGGAGTGCTTGAGCAAAATCAGTTTGCTTATGAGGATTATACCCTCGTTGATGCCGTTTTATACGGCAATAAGCGTTTGTATGATGCGATAAAAGAGAAAGAGATATTGTATGAGACCGGTGATTTTGAAGATGATGCGGTCAATAACCGTTTGGCGGAACTGGAGGTTATCTGTGTTGAAGAGGATCCTACCTATGAATATGAAACACAAATAGCAAAAATATTAGAAAATATAGGCATTTCTGTAGATATACATTTTGATCTTATGTCCAGCCTGAAGAGCTCTGATAAATTTAAGGTTTTATTGGCACAAGTGCTTTTTTTAAAGCCGGATATTTTGTTTTTGGATGAGCCGACAAACAATTTGGATATGGAGACGATTGCATGGCTTGAAAATGAGCTGAAGCGCCACGAGGGGACCCTTGTTGTTATCTCGCACGATAGACACTTTTTAAATTCGGTTGTAACGCATATACTTGACGTTGATTATCAAAAAATTCGTGAGTTTACCGGTAATTTTGATGACTGGTATATAGCTGCAACTATGATTGCCAAGCAAAGCGAAGCGGATAATGCTAAAAGAGTAAAAGAAAAAGAGGAGCTTGAAGCTTTTGTACGACGCTTTAGTGCAAATGCTTCAAAAGCAAAACAGGCAACTTCAAGACAAAAACAACTTGATAAGTTAAATATTGAAGATATTAAACCGTCTTCAAGAAGAGATCCCAGTATAGTTTTTAAAGCTAAAAGACAGATGGGTGATGAGGCGCTGACGCTTGAGAATATTTCACACTCTTATGATGATTTGGAAGTATTAAAAAATATGACAATTAAAATAGAGCCGGGTGATAAAATAGGGCTTATCGGCGCTAATGGAGTGGGCAAGACGACATTGTGCAAAATTATTATGCAGGAGATTGAGCCTACAGGCGGAGAGGTAAAGTGGGGCGCTACGATAGAGCCGAGTTATTTTCCGCAAGATACTGCAGATAAAATATCGGGCGACGGTACTCTTTATGATTGGCTTAGAGGCTTTGACCCAAAGAGTGATATTTCAGAGATACGAAACTGCCTTGGACGGATGCTTTTTAACGGTGAACAGCAGGAAAAATCGGTAGAGAAAATCTCAGGTGGTGAAAAACACCGCATGATGCTCTCAAAGATGATGCTTGAGCAGGGAAATTTTTTGATTTTAGATGAGCCGGGCAACCATTTAGATCTCGAAGCGATAGTAGCTTTAGGCGAAGGACTTTTTAATTTTAAGGGTAATGTTATATGTGTTTCGCATGACCGTGAGCTTTTAGATGCGTTTGCTAACAGGATTATAGAGATACTGCCAAATGGTAAATATATAGATTTTAAAGGCACATATGAGCAATATGCGCAAGCAAAAGCAAATAAGGAGTTGTAATGAGTGAGATTTATAAAAACTATTTGGGACTTGGTGTTGCGGGCAATTTTGCCCTTCATTTAAAACAAGCGGGTGAACTGGAAGATTTTAAGGAGATTGTAACTAAGGAAGAATCTGCCCCTAAAGGCATATTTCCCTTTTATATACCAGAGGATAAGACTTTTTTGGGTGTATATCCATTATCTACTGATATTATCAAATTACCAAACGCTGATGTAAAAGTGCAGGCCGAGCCTGAAATGGCTCTTGTGTGTAAGCTTGCATTTGATGATAATAATAACTTGTTAGATATTACTCCCACGCATTTTACGGCATTTAATGATATATCTATCAGAGAAAAAAGAGCAAAAATTAGTATGAAGAAAAATTGGGGAGAATGCTCTAAAGGTGTGAGCGATACCGCAATAGAAATAGATTCATTTACAAAAGAGGGTGAAATTGAATATTTTCATATAGCCAGTTTTTTAAGACGCGATGAAAATTTGTACAGATATGGCGAAGATGTTGCTGTTTCAAATTATAGTTATTTTAACGAAAAGCTTTTAGAGTGGATGAAAAATCAGATAAATACGCAGACTGATTTTGGACCATTAGAAGATTTAAAAACACTTTTAAGTGCGTCACCTGATATTTCAGATGCTTTAATTACCATAGGTTCAACCAGATATACCTCTTATGGAGAGAGTATGTTTTTACAAGAGGGTGATGAGATCATAGTAGCCGTTTACGATGGGCGGCAATATTGTCAAAATAATATTTTATCCAAGGTTTCAAAAAAAGAGTATGAAGGTAAAGGTATCAGCATGTTGGTTCAAAAAGTAGTTTTGTGAGTAGAGGCAAAAAGCTTGATATTTTTATAGGCGCAGACATTCAAGATGGCTGGAGTAAGATTGAGCAGATTAAAACAAAACAAAACAAGCCTAGATTAAAACCACATGAGCATACATTGAAATTTATCAAAGAAAAAAGACGCGGTAAAACAGTAACGCTTGTCGGAGAATTTTTTATCAGCGACAAAGAGATTGGGCAGATACTAAAAGATATTAAAAGTCAGCTAGGATGCGGGGGTACATGCAAAGATGGATATATGCAGCTCCAAGGTGATATGCAAGATCTGCTAAGAGCAAAATTTAAAGAGCTTGGATTTAATTAAAAAAGAAAATTTGTGAGTGCAATAATCACGTTTGCCGTTGTAGCTTTAGGGCTTTTGTTTGTTCGTGTTTATTTTTATATGCAAAATATGAAAATTATCGAACGCAGCGGGATGATGACTTATCTTTTATTTTGCATTCATCCTTTTAGCCGGGATTGGTATTACTAGTTAACGCGAGCTAAAATAATAGCTGTTGTTATCTTCGTCTTGAGTTGCGTGAACGTTGAGGAGTATTTGAGCGACGACCTCTGTACCCGCCTCTTCTGTTATTGTTTTTGCTTGACCCTCTATCGTTTCTGCTGTTCATTCTTGCTAAAATACCGTCTAGTCTATCAGCAGGGATTCCGATATTGTTTGGTCCTTGTATGGATTGTGATTGAAGTAGCATCGAAGCCATTTTAAATAAAATAGTTTCTTCGTCTATATTGTCTTTGAGCTTGTCTAAAATAGTGTGAGCTTCGTCAAAAATCTTTTGATCTTCTATACTGCTTACTAAAGTATCTATTGAAGATATTTTCATATCATTTTTACTTGGGATATATGCATGTTTCATAGTGGTGCCGACTTTTGCTTTGATGCGCTGGAGTTCTTTAAACTCTAACGGAGTAAGCAGTGTGATAGCTTTTCCTTCATTACCTGCCCGTCCAGTTCGGCCGATTCTATGTACATAACTCTCTGGGTCAAAAGGAATATGGTAATTAAAAACATGAGTAATATCATTTACATGTATTCCGCGTGCTGCAACATCGGTTGCGACTAATACCTGAACTTTTCCGGCTTTTACGGCTTTTATAACTGTTTCACGCTGGCGTTGTTCCATATCTCCATGAAGTCCGTTTGCTATAAATCCAGAAGCAGAGAGCACGTTTGCCAGACGATCAACCTCACGTTTTGTTCGACAAAAAACGATAGCTTTATCCATTTTTTCAGATTCCATCAAGCGAATAAGTGCGGCATCGCGCTCACTCTCTTCTATGACATAATATTCTTGTGTTATATCTTTATTTGTTGTCTCGCCTTGAGTGATTGACACAAAAGAAGGATCTTTTAAGATTTTATTTGCCAGCGTTTTAATCGGAGCAGGCATAGTGGCTGAAAAAAGAAGTGTTTGACGGCTAGTAGGGAGATATTTGAAGATATCATTGATATCATCTAAAAATCCCATATCCAGCATCTCATCAGCTTCATCAAGAACAACTGTTTTGGGATTAAAGTTTTTAAGCATATCGCGTTTTAGCATATCTAGTAAACGACCCGGTGTTGCTACGACTATCTTAGCACCTCGTTTTATTAAATCTAATTGGCGGCTATAAGAACTTCCACCGTAAATAGTCACGGTATTGACTCCTAAGTTTCGCCCGTATTTAAAAAGCTCATCACTTACTTGCGTAGCAAGCTCTCTTGTAGGCGTAATCACTAAAACCTCTACACCGGACTTCATATCCATAGCGTTAATCGCCGGTAATCCAAAAGCTGCGGTTTTACCTGTTCCTGTGTGAGCCTGACCTACTATATCTTTGCCCTTCATGATAAGAGGCATAGCTTCTGCTTGTATTGGGCTTGGTACTTTAAAGCCTGCATTGTTTATAGATCTTAGAAGCTCTTTTTTGAAGCCGAAATCTTCAAATGTCATCTGTTTTATTTCTTGCATTTATCTTCCTATGATAAGGACACGACTCAATCTTACATCTGCTTAAAACAATATAAGCGTTTATGCTTTTACAAAACTTTACAATTTATTGATAATCAAGCAGTTTGATGCTTTGGTTGCAAATAAGTATAAGATTAATCCTACATGTAAAACTAGTTGTAAGACTTAGAGGTGCCCTTGGTTAATTTTTCCACAATATTTGCGGAATGGAATTATAGCGAAATAAAAAGTTAAGTTTGCTGAAACTATCAGGGATGAGGTATCTTTACTTTAGAATTTAAGCTCCATGCGATCACCGCCATTAAAACTATGGCTAAATATGAAGGTATGATGCCATAACTATCAGATAAATACATAATCCAAAGTAAAATTGCACCAAGAGGTGTCGGCACACCCGTAAAAAAGTTTTCAATTTGTCCGGCATTGGCATTTATGTTAAATTGTATCAAACGTCTTAATCCAGAGATGACATAATAGACGCTAACAGCAGATGCAAGAATAAACATAAAACCGTTAAGCTTTAAAGAAACTGCCTCAAATATTAAAAAGACAGGCACAAGTACAAAAGATAAAAAATCGGCAAAGCTGTCAAGTTGGATACCAAACTCATTTGAAAGATTGTATTTTCTGGCGATTTTACCGTCAAAGATATCAAATGCTCCGCCAATCCATGCTAAAATAATAGCAGTTGCAAAGCTGTGTTTTGATATAAAATATGTCGCCGTTAATCCAGCCGTTATATTTACTATCGTAAATAAATTGGCAAGATTAAAATGTGAAGATTCTTTATATAAAAAACTCATATGTTACCTCTGGTTTTATTTTTCGATGATGCAATTTGGATATACACAATCATGTGAATCTGATATCTTACCATAATGAGCCCATTGGTCTCGTTGATCAATGGGTAAGATTTTGATATGAGCTGCCTCGTCTTTATTTATAGATATACATGAACTGTTATCAAGTTTTAAATACAAATTGTCGCTCGTTAAAGTTTTGGAACAAATTTGCACTACCGTACCGACTCTCAGCCCGATTTCCATAAACCGGTACTTAAGAGGCTCTTGTAGATCTACTGATTGAATAATGGCGTTTGCACCTATTGTTAATTGGCTTAATTTCATAAAATTATTATAATATATTTTTCCTTAATGTCCCACTGCGCTTAGCAGTCTATATACCCCATAAGCAAACAGCCATGCTACTACGTTTGGATATATTGTGTAAAATGCTCTCCATGCCCACTGCGGAATTTCTGCATAAAATGTACTCATAGCAGCAACACACGGAGAATATATCATGATGATGATAAGCAAAGCTATTGCTGAGTTGAAGCTGACATTTTCTCTTACTTTTTGTATCAGCCCCTTGCTTGTATTGCTTGCATTTCCGACTGAATATAGTGTTGCCATAGTGGAGACTACGACCTCCTTGGCTGCAAGTCCGGCAATGACTGAGACGCTCATTCGCCAGTCAAAACCAAGCGGTTTAAAAACAGGCTCTATAAATTTACCTATATGTCCCATGTAGCTCTCTTCAAGAGATTTTGCGCTTAGTTCATTTTGCAGTTGCTTTTTTATTTGGATATTTTTAGTATGTTGTATTTTTATCTCATATGATTTTTCCAGTGCGCTATTGTGCGGATATGTGCTTAAAAACCAAATACCGAGTGCAGCTAGTGCGATAAAAGTACCGGCTTTTTTTAAAAACATTTTAGTTTTGTACCATAGGTCCATATATAATGCTTTGTATGAGGGGAGCCTATATGGCGGCATCTCCATAACAAATGGTTCAGGTTCGCCTTTAAATAGTACTACTCTTAATATTTTTGCAAATATCAGACCCAAAATCGCACCGCTTATATAGATTGCAAAGAGTACGTTGCCTGCATCATGAGTTGGAAAAAACGCTCCTATTAATAAGATATAGACGGGAAGCCTTGCTCCGCAGCTCATAAATCCAAGAACTAGCATCGTGATAATTCTATCTTTTGGATTTTTTAGTGTTCTAGCAGCCATATACGCAGGCACTGTGCATCCAAAACCGCTAACAAGCGGTACAAAGGCCTTGCCTTGCAGTCCAAAGCGTTTTAAAAATCCATCCATCAGATACGCCGCTCTGCTCATGTAGCCTGTTTGTTCTAGCAGGTTGAGCCCAAAAAACAGTATCAGTATATTTGGTAAAAACATAACTACTGCACTTATGGCAGGTATAATACCCTGTGTTAATGCAGAGTTAACGGTTCCATTTGGTAAAATGTCTGCTAATGTTGTTGCGGTATATGTAAAAATATCTCCGATGATGTTCATAGGGTAGTTGCCAAGCACGAATGTAAGCTGAAACAGCGCCCACATGAAAAATAAAAAGATAGGAAGTCCAAGGATAGGATGAATTAAGAGGTTATCTATCTTTTCGTTCAAGTTTTTGCTTTCTTCTTTTATATTGACTGTTTCAATATGTAGATTGTGTGCAATCGCTACTCGTTCGTTTGATAGGATATCTACTGTGCTGTCTTCATCAAGCTCTGCTGTTAGAGAGCTGTATATCTTTTCTAAAACGTTATGAGCTTCGATAAAGATAGGGAGGTCATGTATAATCTTATATACATTTTCATCTTTATCTATAAGCCTGATGGCTATAAATCTTGCATAGTCCTTGTCTTTAAAATGTGGAGATTTTTGCAGTACTTTAGTCAATTCTTTAATGCGTTCTTCTACTTTTTGCGTATAGTATATTTTGTTGTCATTTTGTTTTGCCCTGTAGGTCTGAATAATCGTTTTGTTTATCTCGTCTATCCCCTGAGATGTTTTTGCCGATGTTAAGATAACAGGAATGCCAAGAAGGATACTTAGTTTTTTAGCATCGATACTGCCTTTTTTTGCTTCAATCTCATCTATCATATTTACGACAAGTATCATTTTTTTATGCATATCTAAAAGTTGCAGCGTAAGCATCAAATTTCTTGAGAGTACATTTGCATCCACTACATTTAAGATAATGTCATACTGTTCATTTAGTAAAAAGTTTTTTGCTACCGTCTCTTCAGGCGTATAAGCATTTAGGGCATAAATCCCGGGTAAATCAGTCATTTTAATGTCAAAAAGATCGGACTTGACAAAAACCTCTTTTTTTTCAACCGTAACACCCGTAAAATTTCCTACATGCAGCTTTGCGTTGCTCATGGCGTTAATTAGCGAAGATTTACCTACGTTTGGCTGTCCTACTATAGCTACTTTTATCTGTTTGTTCATTGCACTACCACCTGCCTTGCTTCCTCTTGCCTTAGGGCTATTTTTGTATTGTTGCTTAAGATATCCCATGTTTGTTTTGCTAAAGTATGCTCCAGCACTTTAATTTTTGCACCTTTTACTATTCCCATGGCAAAGAGCCTGCTTTTTACCGGCTCTTTTGCTATAACTTTTTGTACTGTTGCTTCTTGAGATATTTGTAAATCAGAAATTGTTTTAGTTTGCATCTCCAATCCTTTGCATTTTTTTATTTATTATTTGATATTTTATCCATAATCTAATTAATTAATACTTAAAATGATAGTCATTATCGTTGTCTAAAAATTATATGCCATGTATCCCTCTACTCTTGTCCAATGACCACCGGCTTCACGTGGATCTTGAACATTGTTATAAACTGCAGTCATAAGTGCTAGAGTGAGTTTATCATTTGGCTTATACTGCACTCTGGCATCTTGCTCTATTATATGTGCTTTTATTCTCTGTGAATTTGCATTGCCCGTGAAGTTCCCGTATGCATAGATAAAACTAAGATTTTTATATGTGTATGACGGACTGATAACAAATGCCTGCGCATCTCTGCCTATTGCTATGTTGTCAATTATCATCGTATCCATGCTCGTATAAAGAGGACCGCCTCCAAAAGCGCTAAAACTTTGTTTGTGCTTTGGAACTATGGCACCGTTATAAGCAGCAAAAAAATTAAATCCATGAGATATGAGCTCTATCATGCTTCCATATACATTTGAACTTATACCGCTATTGTTAATCTCTTGCTCGTTTATATATTGCGCGCTTACATGTAAAAACAGATTTGGTGTTAGATTGTCATGATACGAGATGTCCGCATATGTCGCATTGGTCATATCAAGTATATTGTAAAACCACAGACTGCTATCTATGTTTTTATTTGAAAACTCCACACCGCCAAGCCATAAACCGTTTTTGCCGACGGTAGTAAAATGATTTATCAACCCTGCGTCATATCCTTGCCATTTTTGTACATTACCCGCAGTAAAAGTCAAATCACGATATAGATATGTAGCGATATATGCTTCATAAGTATCTTGAATGATTCGTATAGGGTCGTTATCTACAAGCGGGTTTTGTAAAACCTGTCTTCCTGCTCTTAGGTTGAAATTGTCATGATTATAGTTAACATACGCTTCTGCGAGGCTTGTATATTTACCACTAGTAGAAGAGAGCTCATAGTTTTGATGTCCTTGACTGATATCCCCTGAAAGTGGTAATATATCCCACGAAGCATACACGGCAGCCGCTGCATTA
>JALVUF010000063.1 GCA_027023805.1 Helicobacteraceae bacterium | reverse complement strand
ATTTAAGATGTAATACGCTGCTATAGGCACGATAAAGTAAGCGATGTGCCACCATAACTTATGATGATTTAAAACAACTCTCTTTAGCTTGTAGCTATACCATTGAAGGTTTGTAATGAGATACCAGCCAAGTGCCAAAGTAAAGATAATGTTTGTAAAGAATAAAGCCGCATGCAAATAATTCAATTTAATTCTCCAGCGCATAATTCTTCAATACTTGACGCAATCTCTTTGCTGTGATTTAAAAAGAAAAAATGATTACCCTCAAAAACAATAAATTTTGAATCTTTAATCATGCGATGAATACTGTTGCCACATATCAAAGGCGTAGCCGTATCATCTTTTCCCCAGCAAATTAACGCTTTTGATTTGTATCTTTTAAAATAAAGCGAAAAATCTTCATTTACTACATTTTTAAAAGTTTCGTACATACAGCTACTTAGCTGTTTTGCATCATCTGCGATAAAAAATTTCCTCAATCGTATCAGACCTAAGTTTTTAAATATTTTAAATATTTTAATTTTTGTTTTAACTTTAAAACTTTTTTGAAGATATATGCCTGCACTGCTAAGCAAAACTAATTTTAACGGTTTTAGTAAAAGCGCTACTTTCCCTCCAAAAGAGTGTCCGAGCGCAACATCTTTTGAAATTTTAATTTTTGCACAAAAAGCGTTGATAATTTCAGCATAATCTGATGTTGTTAAAACTGCGTTACATGTAGAGTTGCCAAAGCCTGGCAAATCTATATATATGTGTCTGCAGTTTTGTAAAAATGATCCGAACGCTTGCCTCATAATCTCTTTGTTTGACCCCCAGCCATGCAAAATAATCAAATCTACTTTAGCATGAGGATTTAATATCTCATAACTGATATCAAACTCGTATGTGTCATAAACAACAGTCGTTAAAGCCAATTATTTGCCTTTTGCACTTGAGAGAGAATGTATATATTCATATTTGCAAGTAATTTGTTTTTTTACAGGTAAAGAATGTGCTAGACCTGAAACGATCATAGAAAAATCATCAAAAAGATAGTTTGCCATAGAGCCTGGAATCGGATTTATTTCATTTAAATAAATTTCACCGTCCATAACAAAAAAATCGCATCTAATAAGTGCGCCCTCAAACATATGTGTGTATATTTTTGCAAAAGTATTTTTTATCTTAGTTTCTAAAAAATTGTCAATCTCTGCCTTTAACACAGTGCTAGAGCGTGAAAAATCCATATATTTCTTATCAAAATCTAAAAATTCATTTTTATGCGGTTCTTCTATAATTGAGTAGTTTATTTTACCGTCAATCATGCATCCGGCCAGATTATATTCTTTAATATCTTTGACAAACGGTTCGATTATTACGCAAGAATCAAACTCAAACGCCACATCAAGTGCATAATCTAACTCCTCTTGGTGCTTTACGATACTAACGCCTATACTACTTCCCAGAGTAGCGGGCTTGATAATTAGCGGAAGCGAAGTAAAAACATCTCTTGCATCTGTCTTATGCAGTACCTCAAAAGGCATACTTTTAATACCCAGTCCTTGAGATAAATATTTGGTATATAGCTTATTGAAACTAAATACACAAGCAGGAGTTCTTGGTCCGATAAAAGGTATTTTATAAAAGTCAAGCATAGACGCTATGACTCCGTCTTCTCCGTCAGCTCCGTGAATTAGATTTAAAACAGTTGCCGAGATAACCTCTTTTTTTAAAAGAGCTTGTTTGAGAAATCCTCTTTCTTGCAATAGTAAAACAGGCATTTTTTTATACTCTTTTTTTGAGAAAGTATCAGCCTTCATTTTCGTATCTTTTATATAGTAAAATTTATGGTCTGTATCACAAAAGATAAAATCCAAATCAAAACTCTCTAGCTTACTTTTAATAGTAACAGCACTAACGATACTGATTTCGTGCTCAAAACTAGCACCTCCAAATAATACGGCTAACTTCAATATATCCCTTTACAGTTTTTGTAATTTTTTAAGCGCTTCTTTGACAAGCGAAGCCGTGTCTTGACTTGTACACCTGTTTAACGCTTTTGCAATCTGCTCTTTTTTAAAACCTAAAGTCTCAAGTGCTAAGGATGCATCCAGTACGGCAGAAGGTGTATTTTGTGCATCTTGAACTAACGCGGCATCAAATCCGCTAAGCTCAACTAATATCCGCCCTGCACTCTTTGGACCGATACCAGGCACTCTTTTTAATCCATCAACATCATTATTGTTGATAATAGTTGCAAATGAAGACGCAGAGAATGTAGAGCATATCGCCATGGCAACTTTTGGACCAACACCACTTATTTTAATAAGCCGTTCAAACATAATCTTTTCAGTCATTTGAGCAAAACCATACAGCAACTGGGCATCTTCGCGTACAATATGCGATGTAAAAATTTTAATTTTATCTGATTGTAACCCAGCATAAGTATGCAACGAGATAAAAACCTCATAAAGCACTCCACCTACATTCAAGTGTAGTATATTTGGATTTTTATATTCTACCCTGCCTTGTAAACCTACTATCACTCTTTTTTTCCTTTGATGCGATACACTCCATCCTCATCTTCATCAATACCAAAAATCATCTCTCTTGAACCCTCTTTTGGTGTATATGAAAGCTTTATGGGAGGATCTATAAGATGAAAAATAATTTCATTATACCCCACCCATTTATCCCGATTAATAATTCTTGCCTCAAAAATATGTTCTTGAACAGTTTGTTTTACAATATTTAAACGCTCTCTTTGTGCAGTCAAACTCTTTAGTGAATCTTGTAGTGATTCAAGATGTTCAATTGTAGTCTTAAATTCTTTAAATTGTCGTACAAGTGAGACTGGAAGTTTAATCTTATTTTTTTGATAATGCAATAAGCGTTTTTTTATCTGCTTATACGCTTGTTCGTTTGAATGCACCATTGTAACATATTTTTGAACCTCATAATTCATCTCTTTAATTTGACGATCTATATCTTTTATTTTTTTATCATTGTCAAATGCATCGTTACTAAGTTGGCTGATTGCCGTAGGATCAATAATCAACTTATTTTCACTTCCCTGCATTTTTTTTATCTCAATAGTCCTGCTTGCGGTAATCGTAACATTCGAGCCTAACAATTCCACCACAACATGCTCACCTCTTATATCTCCGCTTAGTGCCTGCATAACATATACTTTCTTGCCAACTATTTTACCACGCTCAAGTCTGGTTATATTAACTTCCTCGCCCTCAGCAAAGCCTCTATGAATATTTATGGTAAGCTTATCCGCCCTAACGTGAGATGTTCCATGCGTCTGCCCGTCTATTTTAGCTGTTTTTGCAACTATCTTGGCTTTTGGTCCGACATTACCCTCTACCTCTATTTCATTTACTTCAACGTCCATGCCTGTACCGATAGCGTCTTTAAATACATCTTTTTCTTTTACGTTTAGATTTATCTCGGCATCCATGCCTGTAATGATTGAACCTGTAGTTTTAAAACTTACCTCGTTGATATCCAGCTCTTCTTTAATATCATAGGTATCATTTTCAAATACTATATAACCATTTTGATTTGCCTTATACTCAATGCTTAATTCATTATCAATAACTAAAATATTATTGCTTACTTTAAAAGTTGGTTCATGAGATATTTTGGGCTCTAGTGCACCCAAATACACTCCTTTGCAGTTGCGTCCGGGAGAACCTTTTTTCGGTTTAATGTATTCTATTAGAAGCTCATCTTTAACCACGCTGATAATAAACTCTCTATCTGCTCTTTCATCACCTTTAACTAAAGTATCATTTTTCTTTTTAAAATGAAAAATTAGATCATCATCAACGGTCGGTACAGGCTCAATACCCTGTGAAATTAAAAATATTTCATCTTTTTCAAATACTACGGTAGAATCTATGCGAAGCTTTGCGTACATTTTAGCAATAAAATCATGCATAGGATTATCAAAAACATTGATTAAAATATTAGCTCGTACCTTTTTTTTATTAATATATGTCTCTAATTGTGAGACTATCTCTTCATTATAAGTTAAAACAGAGCCTTTGGCAATACTGAGATATATCTTACAAAAAGTTGAATTAGCTCCTACAGAAGCATGAAATTTATTAAACAGATAATCTTTTTGAAGTCCTACAACCTCTATTTCATAGCTTTGTTTAATCTCAAAATTTGGATTTAAAAATAAACTCTCATCACGAACTAGAATCTCGTTATCGCTATTTTCTTCCCAAATATCTGATCCATTGCCGTTTTTAATGCGCGTAAATGTTTTAGTTTTTAGCAAGTAAAAATCAAATTGAGATACACTTATATCGTACCTTAACGCAGTGTTTAAAAGTTCTCTGGCGACATTTTCTGTTTGAAATATCTGAGATTGTATAACACTTTTATCAGTAGCAATATTAGCTTTTTTAGAACCAAAAAGTGCCATACAAACCATCCTTATTTTATATAAATCGCTATTACGGTTATATTTTAGTATAAAATCGGTTAAAGTATTGTAAAATTTAATAAAAAGATTTAGCCAAATGTTAAAAAATATATTTACAAATAGTTTCGGCATACTGTTTTCAAGACTTCTAGGTTTCATGCGAGATGTTTTAATAGCATCATATTTAGGTGCAAATATTTATAGCGATATCTTCTTTATAGCATTTAAACTGCCAAACCTATTTCGTAGAATTTTTGCAGAGGGTGCATTTGTGCAGGTATTTTTACCGGCTTTTACAAAATCAAAAACAAAAAGTGTTTTTGCTGTACATATATTTGTTATATTTTTATCTATCATTGCGGTTTTGACACTGCTTGTAAATATATTCCCCCGAGTCGCTACAAGAGCGTTAGCAATAGGCTTTACTCCTCACAGCGTCGCAATAGCCGCACCGTTTGTTGCCATAAATTTCTATTATTTAATATTAATATTTTCAGTGACTTTTCTCAGCTCTTTATTACAGTATAAAAATCATTTCGCAACTACTGCATTTGCAACAGCGCTTTTAAATATCTCTCTTATTTGTGCTGTTTTGCTATCTAGATATGATGCAAAGCCAATTATTGTATATTATCTTAGCTTGGGGGTTGTAATAGGCGGGATACTACAGTTGGCAGTACATATTATCGCGATATACAAGATGAACCTCTCAACATTATTGCTTGGAGGCTTTAGGTATGCAAAAAAGCGCTCATTACATGTAAAAGCAGAAACAGGTAAATTTGCAAAAGAATTTTTGCCTGCAATTTGGGGAAACTCGACTGCGCAGGTTTCTGCATTTTTAGATACTTGGCTGGCTTCTTTTTTATTTTCCGGCTCCATCTCCTATTTGTATTATTCCAACCGCATCTTCCAGCTACCCTTAGCACTCTTTGCGATCGCGACATCCACGGCAATATTCCCCAAAGTCTCAAGACTAATCAAACAAAACAACCAACAACAAGCATTAAAGCACATGCAAAAAGCCTTTTGGTTTTTAGCAACTGTACTTATGCTAAGCACGCTGGGAGGCTTTATACTCTCACGAGAAATCGTACAAATACTGTTTCAAAGAGGAGCTTTTAGTATAAGTGACACGGCACATACATCAATGATATTAAAAATGTATATGCTAGGGCTCTTGCCATATGGTTTAAATAAGCTTTTTTCTCTTTGGCTATATGCCGCACATTTACAAAAAAAAGCCGCTAAAATTGCATCATATTCATTAATATCAAACATATTTTTCTCTCTCATGTTGATAAAACCTATGGGAGCATCCGGCTTGGCACTGGCAAGCAGCATAAGTGGACTTGTAAGCATATTTTTTACAATCAGGGTGTTTGGAAGTAAAAAATTTTTAGATATAATTATCTCTAAAAAACTGCTTTACTGGTTTATTTTAGCTGTTTTGTCTGTTTTTTTATTATTATGGCTTAAGGGATTTATCAATGCATATATATGATAGCGCGGCTAAAACAAAAAGAAAATTTACTGAGCAAAATAAAGGCGTGGTTTACTTATATGTTTGCGGTCCAACTGTTTATGATGACGCGCATTTGGGTCATGCAAAAAGCGCTTTGACGTTTGATCTTTTAAGCCGCGTATTAAAAGCACATGGCCTACATGTAATATATGCCAGAAATATTACGGATATTGATGATAAAATCATACAAAAAGCCAAACAAATCGGTATATCAATCCAAGAATTAACCGATAAATTTACGGCAAAATATCATGAAGATATGGCACGCCTGGGTATCGCTCCTCCCGATATTGAACCAAAAGCAACTCAATCCATAGATGCTATGACAGATATGATAGGGCATCTGCTAGATAGCGGTCATGCATATAAAGCGACAAATGGTGATATCTATTTTGATACTTCAAGTGATAAGAAATATTTAAGCATTTCACATAAAATTCAAGATGATTCAGATAAACAAAATAGGGTCATAAGTTCAAATGAAAAAAAACATGATGCTGATTTTGCACTTTGGAAACATGCAAATGAAGATGAAGTAGGTTTTGATTCGGTATTTGGCAGGGGGCGTCCCGGATGGCATCTTGAATGTTCTGCTATGATAGAAAAACATCTAGTCAAAAATGGCACACAAAAATATGCTGTTGATATTCACGGCGGTGGAGCTGATTTGCTTTTTCCGCACCATGAAAATGAAGCAGCACAAACTAGATGCTCTACTTCGCACGAAATAGCCGCTTATTGGATGCATAACGGTTTTATTAACATAAACAATCAAAAAATGAGCAAAAGTCTCGGTAACAGTTTTTTTATAAAAGATGCCTTGAAATTATATAACGGCGAGGTGTTAAGATTTTATCTTCTCTCAACACACTATCGCAGCAATTTTAACTTCACGGAACATGATCTGTTGGCATCAAAAAAAAGACTTGACAGAATATATAGACTAAAACAGCGTTTATTTGGATTACAAGAAGATACCATACAGACAGATTTTCAGATTCAACTGTTTGAAGCTTTAAGCGATGATCTAAATATCTCTCTCTCCATGGCTTTAATAGATGAGATGATATCAAACGTAAACGACGTTATGGACAGTGATAAAAAGAACAAGCAAATAAAAAAAGAGGCCGTCTCTAATCTTGCATATATAGAAACTATTTTAGGTTTTGGATTTCAAAATCCATTTGAATATTTTCAAGCAGGTGCACCAAAGAAAATAAAAGAACAGATTTTAGCTTTAATCGCTCAAAGAGAGCAAGCTAAAAAGCAAAAAGATTATCAAAATGCAGATAAAATAAGGCAACAGTTAAACACTCTTGGAGCAAATATCATAGATACGCCCAAAGGTACTTTATGGGAATATCATGGTTAACTTATGGACGCCTTTATAAATCCTAAGAGGTCTTGAAATATATGTTTAAAAATTATATAACAGATGCTGTATCTTCACTTGCAGATACACTAGATAGCTCACAAAGACAAAAACAAAATTTTAGATTTTTAATCTACTCAGGTATTGCCATGAGTTGTGGTGGTCTTATTTGGGGAAGCATACTTGTTTTAGATGGCCTTGGCTACCAATCTCTTCTGCCATATTCTTATGCATTAATCACATTTTTTAATTTTTTATATCTCAAATATAGTAAAAATTTTCAAATAGCACAAACCGTTCAAGGTATCATAAGTTTATTTACACCTTTTTTTTTACAAATATCACTCGGTGGGTTTATGGCAAGCGGAGCAGTTATTTTATGGGCTATACTAAGTATTTTGGTTAGTTTTACATTTCAGACTAAACGAAGAGTTTTTTTATGCTTCACTGTGTATATTACTCTTGTTATTATTAGTGGCTTATTTGATAAACATATAAGATATTTAGCCAATAATATATCTATTGATAAATCTGTCTTTTTGTTTACATTAAATATAAGCTTAATATCTATCAGTATCTTCTTTTTATTTCTATACTTTATAAAGAGCAAAGAAAATCTTATGATTACACTTGACAACCTTGCAAATACCGATCCTTTGACAGAACTTCCAAACAGACGTTACTTTTTCTTACAAGCAGCACATGAATTTTATCGTATAAAAAGACAAGCAGATGATTTTGCACTATTTTTATTAGATATCGATTTTTTTAAATCTTTTAACGATAAATATGGTCATGATGCAGGTGACATGGTTTTAAAAACATTTGCCGATTTACTTAAGAGACAAAGCAGGGAATCAGATATATTATGTCGGTATGGAGGTGAAGAGTTTATTGTTTTATTGCCGCAAACTTCACTACAAGAAGCATTGATTGTAGCACAAAGGATTATTGATAAATGCAGACATATGAATATCAAATACAGTAATAAAACTTTAAGCATTACAGTTAGTATAGGTATCACACGCTCAATGCAAAATGATAGCTATATAGAAGATATTATTAAGCGCGCAGACAATGCACTCTATGAGGCAAAAAATGATGGGAGAGACTGTCTAAAGGTTATACTTGATGATTAGCATTTATGGGGTATAATGATAGGGTATCTAAAAAAACCGATAAAGGATAAATTTATGAAACAATATGACAGCTACAGATGTGAAAAATGCGGCAATGAAGTTGAAGTTCAAAAAGTAGGAGGTGGAGAGCTTGTTTGCTGTGGTGCGCCTATGGTTAAAACAACGGTCGATTTAACACTTGTCAATCTTCTTAAGGCTTTTGCCGGTGAATCTCAGGCAAGAAATAGATATGAATATTATGCAAAAGTTGCACAAAAAGAGGGATACAGAGATATCGCTGCTCATTTTCAAAGAGCTGCCAATAATGAAAAAGAACATGCAAAACTAGAACTAGCGCTGCATAACCGTATGAAAAATAGCAGTGAAGATTCATGGGGTGATACAATAGCAAACTTAAAAGACGCCATATCCGGTGAAAGCTATGAAAATCTAACCATGTACCCTGATTTTGCAAAAATAGCAAAAGAGGAAGGTCACGTCGAAGCATCAAGACTCTTTAACAATATCTGTAAAGTTGAAGTTGAGCATGAAAAAATGTATAAAGAACTGCTTAGTCGCCTAAGTGAGGGTCATGAATTTAAAAGCGAAGATGAAGAAGTATGGATATGTGAAGTTTGCGGTCATGTTCATTATGGCAAAAAACCTCCTCTTAAGTGCCCTGTATGCTCACATCCCCAGGAGTACTTCTCAAGAAAAATTGAAACCAAATAAACTTGCGACAATCATATTATCTACATCTGCTTATCGCAACCATTGCCTTTGGGCTGGTTGCCTTTGGCATATATCTTATTTTATTAATTTTAAAATTTTACAAATTAAAAAAAATAAAATCATTGCAATTTCCGGATTCTCTAAGAGTATATCTTAACAAAACACACCACTACAAGTTTCTTATGCAAACCGATAAAGATAAGATTGAGAAATCAATATTGCTGTTTATTAATACAAAAAACTTTATCGGCGTCAAAATTGAGATTAATGACGAAATAAAAGTCATTATAGCATTTTATGCATGTCTTTTACTCTTACATGTAAACAAATTAGGATGTTACAACAACCTTAAGACTATTATTATCTATCCTAATGCGGTTGCCATCAAGATGATGCAAGCAGCGGGAGGTATCTATTCAAATCAACAATTTTTAATCGATGGTCAATCTGCCAATGATACGGTTGTGCTTGTATGGCACGATGCAAAAGCACAAGCTTATCATCTAAAACAGGACAACGTGATAATTCATGAATTTGCTCATGAAATTGATTTTATGAGTGGTGAAATAAATGGAATCCCACCTCTTGATGAATCAAAATATCATCATTGGGCGATAAGCCTTTTTAAAGAATATGATAAACTAAACCAAATAGCATTAAAAAACAGAGACTGGGGAAAATATAAGCTTTTAGGCAGTTACGCAAGCAGTAATGAAGCGGAATTCTTTGCTGTTTTAACAGAACGATTTTTTGAAGCTCCTACAAGTCTGAAGCATAATTTTAACGATTTATATGACGAATTAAAAGAATTTTACAACATAGACCCCATATCTTTATCCGACTAAGCGACCTAAATTATTATAAGAATTTGCAAGTGGCTCTATTAATTATTTCTACAAATAAGTTATCTTTAAAATACATATGAAATACTTAAAATTATATGTGTGTTAACTGTTAAATAGAGCATTAACAAAATGGATGGCTTATTTATTGAATGATGAAAACAATCCTATAAAACAGATTGACAAGCTACCAGAATTGACAGCTTGTGCTTCTTTAAAAAAATATCAATGAAGTTCGCTGTTTAGTTTTATCTCTCTAGTTGATCGAGATACCGTAAATTCTCCATTTAGAGAATTTTGCCTAAAATGCAAACCGTTCAATCCGGCTAATTCTCTTGCTTTAAAGATTTCACCTTTTAAATCTGCTTGTGAATTTACCTGTTTAATTTTTTCTAGTTCGTTTGGATGGATTTTAACTTTAGTGCCTGCAAAAATAGCCAATCCTCCGTCAATTATACAGCCATCACCCAATGGGATTCCACATGTGGAGTTTGCTCCAAGAAGAGTATTCTTACCTATCGTGATAGGATTTCCGTCTGTTCCGCTTAAAACACCTAGGATTGAAGCACCTCCGCCGATATCGCTACCATCGCCTACAACGGCAGAAGATGAGATACGCCCCTCTACCATGACCGCACCTTTCGTGCCGGCATTGAAGTTTATATAGCTAGCTCCGGGCATCACGGTAGTTCCTGCGTGAAGCTGTGCACCAAAACGTACTTTTGAAGTATCTAGTATTCTTGTATTGTCAGCCGGTATGATATGCTGTAAAAATCTAGGGAATTTATCCACAAAATCAATATGCGGATACTCGTTGGCAAGCTTAAGCTCTACCTCAAAAGTACGCAGCCATTCAAGCTCTATCGGAGTACCGTTAGACCATGCGACATTTGGCAATGCTCCAAATGCTCCATTTAGATTAACGCCTCTAATCTCTACTTTGGCAAGTGAAAGGGCATACAGTTTAAGATATGTCGCTTCTACGCTAACGCATGGCGCATCGTTAAATAAAAATACGATTCTAAATTCCCCCTCTTTATATCCGTTTTCACTCATCTGGGCATATAGAGCAGATATAACCTGTATATTTTTATGTGCATCGCCGTAAGCTTCGTCACTATATGGAGTAAAAGAATTTAAACAATTTTTTAAAAATGATAAATCAATATTGAAAATCATCTCATCTTTGGTAAAATCAATAATTTTTCCCTGCTCTTTTAATGCTTCAATAAAAATAGCGGCACTGCCAAAATTTTCATTCCAGTTTATCACAGGATATGTCGCTTGTAGAACTTTATCGGTATGTAGTTGTCCGCTGTCAATCCGCGCAATACCAAATGCTAATGGATTTTTATAATTAGGTGTCGTGGTTGTAATGTTATTTACCAACTCTTTAAACTCTTCACTTGTATGGATTATTTGCATATTCACTCTTTTTTAAAATTTTATGTAATTATACATAAATAAATTTATGGTTAGCTAACTATAAAAATTTATCTGTATAATTTTGACATTAAAGAGGATTAATATGAAAAAATGGATTTTGTTTTTGCAAAACAATGATTATATAGGAGCAAAACAATATATCAACGATGGCGCAAACATTAATGCCGTCAATGATACACAAGAAACTGTACTAGCATGCGCCCTAAGATACAGATGCGACGATGATATTGTTGAATTATTACTTCAAAAGGGCGCAAATCTGTTTGCCTGCAATGAAGATGGTGTAAGTATCTTAGATTATGCCATCATGTATAATCGCATTAAGCTTGTTGAAAAGATTTTAAAAACCGATATAGACATAAATAAAACAAAACGTCCAAGTCAATTTACTCCTCTTATGGGAGCAGTGTGTTATGGTCGAAAAGAGATAGCTGTGATGCTTCTTAAAAAGGGCGCAGATGTCACCTTACGAGATATTAAGGGTTTAAGTGCTCTTGATTTTGCTAAAAAAACCCGTAAAGTAAAAATGATTGAATTGCTTATATAAGCTTTATAATATTTTATACTTAATATACTCTTCATCTAAAAAATCAGTGAATTTTTTAAACTCTTGAGCGAGAATTTTCTCATCATAAAAACTCAAAGACAGTTCAACTTGCGGGGTGCCTGTTTTTAAAATAGGCAATGAAGATAACTCTATGTCCTCAGGAAGAGTTTTCATAATATCAATAAGAAAGTTCTCACTTATATCAGCAAGAAGCGTCTTTCTAAACATACGCTTTGAAGTTGAGAAATATTTTTTTACACAATCTTTCAACATTGGATGTGACATCTGCACAAATCCGGGAACAAAAAAATACCTGTGATCTAATTCAAAACCGGACATATTGTTTATCGGGTTTTTTATGAGGTTTGCATTTATCGGAAGTTGTGCCATATTGATACGGTGAGGGTATGCTTCTTGCTTAAAACGCTCAATGATATCTTGCTTAAAATCTTCATTGACTACTAACGGTTTTTGGGTGAAGATTTCAGCTGCAATTTCACGTGTTAGATCATCAGGAGTCGAGCCGATACCGCCAAAATTGAAAAGTACGGCTTTTTCATCCTCTTTTATCATCTTGTAGCATTTTCGCATTAAATCTTTATCGTCTTTTATGATAAAAGTGCAAAAAAGAGTATGTCCATACTCTTTAAGTAAGTCACGTATAAAAATAAAATGTTTATCTTCTCTGCGTCCGTTTAAAATCTCCGTTCCTATGATAACGGCGTAAAAATTGTACATATTAACCCTTTGAAAAATTATCAAGATTATATTCTTTATTGACTTACATGTAACTAATTTCTGTTATGATTTTATCAAGGCTTGCTTTGAGTGCCTATTTTATTACTATTTAAGGATTTTAAGTGTCATATTTACCAACATTACAAGAATTAATCATAAGTAGCGTTATACCCGATATTGAAGATAGAATGGATGAGCTATACGCAATAATAGCAGACAAAAAAAACAGTTCACTGCAAGAGGCAAAAGATGAACTTGATGACTTAACAGCGTTTCGTGATGATTTAAAAGAGATATTAGTAGATATTGAGTGTAACGAAATCACAGAAGATGAATGCAAAGAACTTATAGAAGATATCTTAGAGGCCAAGCAAGCAGATGATGAATAAAAAACAAAATGAGTATTTAGAATTAGGCAAAATAAATACACTTTTAATTGACAGACATACTCCTCACGGTGTATTTGTTTTATCTAAAGCAGGAGAAGATATTCTTTTGCCTCAAGCTTATGTAACAGATGAAATGACCGATGGTTTACTGATTGATCTTTTTATATACACAGATTCGCAAGACAGACCGGTAGCTACAACGCTAAAACCAAAAGCTATGCTTGGTGGATTTGGCGTATTTGAAGTTGTTGACATAACATCTTTTGGAGCATTTGTAGATTGGGGGCTGCCAAAAGATTTATTGGTTCCAAACAAATTTCAAAAATCGCCTTTTAAGATTGGTGAGAAGAGATTTTTAAAAATTGTTTATGATAAAAAAACAGACCGCCTTATAGGAAGTGAAAAGATTGGCGATTTTTTTCAAGAAAAGGTTCATGATTTAAGAGCAAGACAAGAAGTAAGCGTTTTGATTATAGCAAAAACTCCTCTTGGATTTAAATGCATGGTGGAAGAAAAATATCAGGGACTTTTGTATCATAATGAGATTTTTGAAAGTATAAATTTAGGCGATACAAAAACTGCATATATTAAAAATATAAGAACAGATGGCAACATAGATCTCACGCTTAGACAGCCGAAAAATAAACAAATTACAACTCTGGGTGATAACATACTTAAGCTTTTGCAAGATAATGCCGGCATGATGCCTTATAATTATAAAAGTGATTCAAAACTCATAAAAGAAGTTTTTTCTATGAGTAAAAAAGATTTTAAAAAAGCATTAACAAAACTTCAAGATGAAAAAAAAATTAAAGTGCAGGAAAACGGAATTTATATCAAAGATTGACAATACCTACGTAGAGCACCTATATATTTTTACGTTTTTTTCGAAGCCTCTGCAAGTCATTAATAGTTATGTTACGATGCTCAACACTTAAAATACCTTCATTTTTTAATTTGTTTATTTCGGTTGTAACTACCGATCTAACAGAAGCGATAAGCTCAGCTATATCTGCATGAGTTAAATTACTTAATAGTTCAACGGGAATCTTTTCATAAAATATTTTTGATTGATCTGCATATCTTAAAATTAAATTTATCAACCTAGTCTTAGTATTATAAAATGCCACAGCCTCACTAAAGCATTCCAATTTTCTTTGATGAGACCCGAGATAGGACAAGAAATTACTATTTAACACCCTCACATCCGCAAGCAATTCTCTCATATGATCAATTTTTATAGCATATAATATACTTGGAGTAACAGATGTAAACTCAACATCATGTATCCTTCCATCAATTAAAGAAACAACATCCAAAACATCATATCTTTCATATAAAAACAGTGCAACTTTTTTGCCTGTTTGTATATCCATTCTACTCATCTTTATATAACCGTTAGCTATAATAAAAAAATATTTATCTATATCTGTATAATTTATGATTTGACCTTTACGATATATAAATTTAGTAAACTCACTTACTAAATTTTGCAATACTTCCATAGGCAAATTTTTAAAGATATTTGAGTGCTCTAATGTCAATTGTAATGACATATCTGACATAAAAACCCTTCAATTCTAACTTATTTTGCAATAACTATTATAAACTTCAGTTATATTTTTTCTTTCAACCATAAAAAATAATAAAATGGCAACTCATAAACCCCAGTGATTTTGATGGATATGATTGCAAGATTGTGTTGCTGTTTTGCATAATGATTTATCTATGTGCTGCAAAAAATCATACTCTAGTTGGCTATCGTTTATCATCTGTATTACCGCATAGTTGAGCGTGAGATGCTTAGTGTTATTATATTCATGGGTTTGGATAATGTTTTGAAGCTCATGTGCTTTTTTATATATATTCTTAATATCTGTATCAAAAAGAAGTGCTATAAACTCATGTTCATCCCATTTTGTGCACAATCCATTAGATGGTATATTATCTTTTACGATAGATAATATACCATCAAGCAGACAATTTATCTCTTGCGCATTACTTGTATCGGTATATTCAATTTCAAACATAATTAAAAAAGGCATGCTGCTATCATCCCTAGTAAGTGATAGTTTGTACTGTAGCTTTTCATATGCTTTTTCCTTGCTTGAGAGCAATATCATCTCCTACCTCCTGTTGTGTTGAATTTAAGAATACTTTTATTATACTCTATCACTATTGTTTCAAAGGGTTAAAAATTAACAATATAATTGACTTTTTTAAGAAAAAGAGTTATTATATGTAATATTTAGTCTATTTATATAAAGATTATTGACAAGGAGTGACTAAATGAAATATTATAAAAATGTAGTGGGAAAAGAGAGGATTACATGTATATTGTGTCAGCATTATTGTCAGTTAAAAGAGGGACAGATTGGTATTTGCGGTGTCAATAAAAATGAAAACAGCGAACTTAAAACTTTAGTATATAATCATCCAAGCACCATCAATATCGACCCTATAGAAAAAAAGCCGATGTATCATATGTTGCCTGCTTCTTTTGCGCTTTCTTTTGGAACTGTCGGGTGCAATTTTCAATGTCCGTTTTGTCAAAATTGGCAGATTTCACAAGAACATATCGTAGATACAGATATTGCCGTCAGTCCACGGGAGATGGTTGATTTGGCGATCAAAAACAAAGCCAAATCTATCGCTTATACCTACAATGAACCGACTATTTTTTATCCGTACGCTAAAGATATAGGTGTGATTGCCAAAGAAAATGGGTTAAAAAATATATTTGTAACAAACGGCTTTGAATCGCCTCAGGTAGTTAAAGATATGGCGTCATGGCTAGATGGTGCAAATGTGGATCTTAAAAGTTGGGATGATGCTTATTATAAGCAGATATTAAAAGGCGGACTCCAAGGCGTGAAAGAGACGCTGAGAAATATGGTAAAAGAGGGAATCTGGATAGAAGTCACAACTCTTTTAATCGAGGGTGACAACGATAGCGACAAAGACTTACAAGAGATGGCATCCTTTATCGCAGATGAGTTAGGCGTTGACGTTCCATGGCATTTGAGCGCATTTCATCCTGATTATAAAATGTTAGATCATAAGCAGACAAAACTAAGTACACTTGAGCGCGCAAATAAAATCGCCAAACAAGCAGGATTACATTATGTGTATTTAGGCAATGTGCCGGTACATGGTGATACTTATTGCCCGGATTGCGGTACGCTACTCATTGATAGAACGGAGTATTTGGTCACGCAAAACAACCTAATTGACGGACATTGTCCAAAATGCAATAAAATTATAGAAGGAGTATGGAAATGAGCACACGAAAAACAGCTGTTGCCGGACAATTTTATCCGGCAGACTATAAAGAGATAAAAGAGATGTTTGCACATTTTAACGAAGTGCTTGATAAATCAATAACCGATAAATCATTGCTAAAGATATCGCCAAGAGCCATTATAGTGCCGCATGCGGGTTACGTTTACTCAGGATTTACCGCCAATGTTGCATTTCGTTTGCTTAAAAACAGTGCATCTACACATGTTGTGGTTATTGGTCCGAGTCACCGTGTTTATCTTAATAATGCCAGTGTTTTGGAGTATGATAATTATCAGACGCCTCTTGGCCTAATGCCTGTGAATAAAAAACTGGCAGATACGTTAATAGATAGGTTTAACCTACATTTTCAGCCAGATGCTCATCATGAACACAGCACAGAGGTACAGATGCCTTTTATCAAAACATATCTTGATAATCCATCGGTTGTTGAGGTTGTTTACGGAGAGGAAAATCCGAACGATTTGGCAGAAATAATTGATTTTCTTTTACAAGACCCTGAGATAACGGTAGTTATCAGCACAGATTTAAGCCACTACTATGATATACAAAAAGCTAATGCACTAGATAGTATTTGTCTGGATGCAGTTGACAGGCTTGATATTTCAAGACTGCATCAAGGATGTGAAGCATGCGGAATAATCGGCGTTGAAGCTATGATAATTGCCGCTAAAAAAAGAGGATTGAAACCTATTTTACTTGATTACCGTACAAGTGCGGACGCAAGCGGGGATAAATCACAGGTAGTTGGTTATATGAGTGCTGCATT
>JALVUF010000062.1 GCA_027023805.1 Helicobacteraceae bacterium | reverse complement strand
TATATAATTAAGCTAGCTTAATTATAGTTGCTTACTTGCTTAGATTTCAATGATCTCAAACGATTAAAAATTGCTCTTTATTAGTCCTAAACATTAGGTCTATCCGTTTGTGGAGGGGAATTATAGGCAATATATGCTTAAAGAATCATAAAACTATAAAATGTGCACATATCCAGTTTCTGGTTCTATCTGAATAGTAATATTTCCAGACGAGTTGCTAAGCTTGATATCGCAGGGTGAAGTTAGTAGTTTATGCCAAGCCGGTGATGCTAATTCATATGCATATTTCTTGTTCATCGAATTAAATGGTCGACCTAGATGATCAAAATAAATATCCCTTATATTTGAACGGCAACCTCCACTAAATGTAATATTTGTAATACCATATTTATCTTTCAAGCGCATATTATTCATAGATTGTTGATTAGAATTATTATAAACATTGTTGACACAAAGTGTATTATTATAACCTCCAGATAAAAGTTGATTTGAATTTAGTGGATTTTTTGCCATTTCTGCAATATTTGGATTACCACTATATGCTGGTTTTTCTGAAAAAATTGTATATGCCCATATATTCTTATATTTTTTCTTTGGACATTTTGTATTAGTAAAAGTTAAATTTTTACTAAACTTTATTTGCCATCTTCTCTTAAACCAATTTGGATCATTTGAGTCAAATTTATCATCAGTCATGGCTAAATGTTGTGTGTATCTGATATCTGAAACCACTTGGTTTGCAGCTTGGGAGAGTTTGTTTTGTCCGAATTTTGGAATAAAAACTATAGACAGTACCCCAATTACTATTAATACAAAAATAAGTTCTAAGATGGTAAAAGCATACTTTTTAATAATTTATCCTTAATGGTACAAAATTGATAGCTCTTATTGTACCAAAAAAGATTATTAAAGCAAATAAAGTCTTTATAAGGTTAGGTCTGATTATTCTATATCTTGTGCCTTTTCAACATTATAAAGAATATCATCCATTGGATGACGATACATAGGCATACCGAGACGTTTTTCATCAAGTACATGTCCGATAAATCCGATAGAACGACCCACTACAAAAAATGCATTTAATGCACCCGCATCAATAAAGCCATCAATCTCATCTTCTTCATATCCAAGAGCACGCCACATATCTACCATTAAGATACCAATCGTACCATCAACATTTAAGATTAAATTATCTTTTTTGCTCGTAGTTAATTTTTCAACTTCTAAAGCAAAATCCAAAAGCGGTGTTGCGGGAAAATTTTCAGCCGCAAATTTTTTAAGACCACTTACGCGTAAATCAGGATTACGTACAGACTTTATACGGTGTCCGATACCAGAAATCGGCTTACCTTGCTTTTTCATATAAGCTATAAATTCTGCTGGGTTCATGTTGTTATCACTTGCATATTTGAAGTAACGTGCAGCATCATCAATAGCTCCGCCAAATCTAGGTCCAATAGTTAAAAGTCCGGTAACAAGGGATGATATAACATCTTTACCCGCGCGCGCCGTTACTTTAGCATTATGTGCGCCTGATACTGCCGGACCATGGTCTGCGACTGTTTTAATCACCGTTTCTATATACTCTGTCGCCCATTTTGGATAACGTTTTTTAAACCACAACAATGAGATTACATCACCTATGCCAAAACCGGTATCAGGAGTTGCAACTGATGAAATAGGATAACCCGCATAAGTAGCTTCCTCGCCACGATCATCACTGATAGTACAAATAAACTGTTTTGCGCGTCTTAGTTTTGGAATTTCTTGCACTTTAGTATCCATAATCTCTTGAATAATGCCATCAGATTTTAATTTAGTATAAACCTCATGAATTTTTGCCGGTAAATCATTAAAAGAATCGGGCACATAAATACCAGCTTCCATCATCGCTTTATTTTTTGCTGCTGCTGTCTCGGCATCTGCATTTGCACTTGCGCCTGCATGACCAAACTGTACGCCGGAGCTAAAATGTTTTGCAATCGTACCGATACACCACGCAATAATAGGCTTTTTAATCTTACCTGATTTCACAGCTTCAATCACTTTGTACTCTTCTGTTCCACCAACTTCACCAAGCAAAATCATATATTTTACTGCCGGATTATCTTCCATTCGTAATAAATTATCTATAAACACAGAGCCTACAAAGCGGTCGCCACCAATGGCAACACCCTCTGCGATACCGTCAGCGTTTAATGCAATAATATTACACAATTCGTTAAACAAGCCGCCTGAGCGTGTTACAAGACCGCATGAACCGGCACGATGAAGTTTTGATTTGATAATATTTTCAATAGTTCCACCAATATTGGCTATTTTAAATGCTCCCGGCACGATACCACCCACCGTTGCAGGACCGATAACAGTGACACCGGCATCGCGAGCTGCCTGATTCATCTTGCGCGCCAACCTTTCGGGGATCCCTTCTGCTGTAACCATAATGGTCTTAAACTGTCCTTTTAAGCCGATAGCTTCCATTGTGACATCATAAGCTGTTCTAAATGAACCAAAGTTCAATAAAACATCTGCATTCTTAAATGCTTCTACAGCTTCGGTAGTAGATCGAAATATCGGAATCATAATCTCATCGGACCCGTAAAAAAACTTTTCAAATTTATTGCTTGAAGTCGGAGCAACAATAGCTGCCACTGATGGCTTGTTGCGAGCAATCGTATAATCATAGTCAAGCATTCTCTGAATTGCACTTTTGTTATTGTTCCAAAAAATTGCTTGTGTATCTTTAGTAAATAATGCACCCATTAATATTCTCCTTACTTCTTTAAAGCCATACGGACTATATCAGTAACATGTGTTTCTGGTCCGTAAACTTCTATATTTAACCCTAAACGATCAGCAGCCTCTTTAATATCTTTAAGACCCTTTTTATAATTTGGTCCCCCGCGACGCACATAGATACGAGTATTGTGCTCTTTTAATTTATCAGCATATTCTTCAAACGCCTGAATGATACCCGTAAAAGTTTTAGCGACATCAGTAAAGTTTGCAATAGCACCGCCTATGATAAGTATCTTGTCGCGATCTTTTGGATCTTTATGTCTTGTCATAAGATCAAATAATGTATCTGCATAAAATTTTGTCTCACCCGTAGTAGGACCACCGGAATATTCACCATAATTTGCTAGCTCTGACACATCACCTGCTAAATCAGCAATTGTGTCAGCATATACAACTGAAGCGCCGCCACCTGCAACCATTGTCCATATTCGTCCCATTGGGTTAAGGATAGTTAGCTTTAAAGAAGCGCCACTTTTAGCATCAGCTTCTGCAATAGCTTTTTCTTCAGGTGATTGGTCTTCCATACCAAAAGCTGTCGGATACTCTATATCTCCCCATGCATCTTTCATCATAAAACCTGCAGTATCATCTAATCTTGCTACCAAATCGAGTATTGCCATATTATTATTTGCCAACATGACTATTGGGTTTATCTCTAAATAAGCAAAATTCATATCTCTGTAAAATTTAAAAAATTGTATAGCAAAAGAAGTAAATGAAGCTTGATTGCTTTTTGGAATATCATGTGGAATACTGGCTTTAATAGACTGTTCCATTTCCGCATCATCCATATTGATTGGTATATGAACCTCTCGAACTTTTTCTTCCCATCCCTCTTCAACTTCCATTCCACCTTCAGCAGACATATAGAGCACATCATCTTCACCAACTGTAGTTGCTGAAATATAATATTCCTGATCCTGTGTGTGTGGAGTAAATGGCTCAATAATAAAATGAGTTAATTGACCTTGCTGTCCAGATAAAAGCGTTGTCACATGTGAGTTTTTTTCATCAATCCAAGCCGCAGCATCGTCTAGAGTTACATCACCTGGTTTGTTTATTTTAAATAAAACCAAATTATTTTTTCCACGCTTACCAAACAACATGTCCGGCTTAACTACTAATGGTTCTTGCGTAAGCCACTCAAAACCATGCTCCTTAGATTTTTCCTTTAATTTAGCACCGCTAGTTACCAAAACAGATTTAAATTCATAATGAAATCCGCTAAAATATTCTTCCCAATGTTTAGAAAAAATTGCTTTGCCATCATACTCACGAATCGCTCTTTGAGCCATTGCAACTCCTTGATTTAATAATTTAACTCAAATTATATCATATCTCAACTGACACTTTACACCAGCAGGGTGCTTGGCTTGTTTTAAAGAAGTTAATTGTGTAGTCTTGTAACATACCGTATATATACTGGCTTAGATATGTAACTTATGGTAACTTTATGTGAATTTTTCTGCCTAAATTTTGTAAGATATGCGTTAGAGCAATAGTTAACGTTATAGAATTTCAGCCTCGCTTGCATCTTATAGTTGTTAGCATTTACGCAATTAATGTTTAATGTTTTTAATTTTATCGCCAGATTATTTGCAATTTGCATATTATATGCAAAATTTTCTTTTGGATTTTTAAGAAACAGATAAAGATATTTATTAAAAACAACAGCTTGTGCGTTTAATAATAAAAAAATAAATGTGATTATAAATAATATATTGTATCTTTTTCTAAATTGCGGTAAACGTACTCTGTATGATGAAAAAAAGGTCGCGGCAGCCAGAGGTAGAGCTATTATTAGATATGGGGCAAACATCTCAAGTTGAAGTTTCTGTCTAAATGAAAGTATTAGCGATACAATAAAAGCTGTTGAAGCTAAATACCAAACAATATCTGTTTTAGAAGTAATATAGCGCCTATAAAGCACATAGAATACATATATAAAAACAAACGGTGTAAATATTGCTGAATAAACTGCAAGAGTATCTAAGAAATGTCCTTTTGGCAATCCACTGACATTAAATCTATACATGTAAAACGATAACACAAACAATAAAAGATTAAAAATTGCAAATTTTTTATCTTTTATTCGTATAGCATAGATAAATAAGCCCAAAAACAATAGCATAAAACTCTGACCACAAACCAATAAGATAGGCAATAACAAATACTTAAAAATAATATTTTTATTATAAAGAATTAAATATAATAATAATCCAAAAATAACAAATCCAGCATTATTTACTACTATTGCCGCACTCATAACACCAGGCAACAAGACAAATATACCTATAAGCCATAATCTGTCACTCTCTTTTTTAAGATAATTCGCACTAAATATAAACATCAGAATTACACTTCCAACATGAAGCATAATCATAGGCACTCTCAGGGCAAAATTGTTATTTCCAAAAATATGAAGTGACAAATTAACTAAACATTGTACGGCTGAAAAATGGCTATGTAACAAGGTTATTTCACTATATCCTATAGAGAGTTCATGTGTCTCATACAACAATGCGCTTATATCTACCCCTAAAATGATAGATAAAATCAGATAAAGTCTCATAGCTTTAAAAAATTATCTAATATCTCATAACCAAATTCACTCATAATTGACTCAGGATGAAACTGAACACCGTAAATAGGCTTATTTTTAATTTGTAAAGCCATAATCTCTTCATCATCCATGCTTCTAGCTAAAATTTGAATCTCGTTGTCTATCGTTGTATCATCTACAACTAAAGAATGGTATCTTGTGGCACGAAACTGTTGTGGAATTTTTGAAAAAATTGGTGATTTTTGCTGTAACTGAACAATAGATGTTTTACCATGCATCATAGTTTTTGCCCTTATGATTTTTGCACCAAACGCCTGCGCAATACTTTGATGACCCAGACAGATGCCAAATATAGGAACAAAATCTTTAAAATGCTCTATAACATCCAATGTTACACCAGCATCATCTGGAGTAGCAGGTCCGGGCGAGAGTATAATCTTTGATGGATTCAATGCTATAATCTCATCTAAAGAACGTTCATCGTTACGGATAATTTTCAGCTTGGCGCCTAACTCAAGGCAATACTGAACAATATTATATGTAAAACTGTCATAGTTATCTATCATTAATATCATCTATTTTCCACCATCTTTAAAGCCCTATTTTAAGGGACTAACTAAATATATCTTCTAAATTATTATCAATTGTGCTGCCCTATAGCTGCCCATTTTCGTATTTTTTGTACATCTTTATACTATTTTGGGTAGCACGATTAGGGTAGCACAAAACTCTTATGGGAATTATATCAAATTTAATATTAGTGTACTGTTTAAACTTATCCAACAATTTTATTATCCATCAGCTACAAAAAATCATTTGCCAAGATATTTACACTATCTTTAATATTTTTTATTTAAAAGTCCATAAGCTAAAATCTTGTAAAATTTCGTACAGTGTAATTATGTAATCAGGAAAAAGATATGAAAGAAACCAACAAACTTAGTAAAAGTCTCTTTAATTTATTTAACATTGCCCTAATAGTAGCCGCGGTGATATTTAATCTTTATATTATAATTGAAGTTTTTAAAATCGCTTCAAAATAGATAACACACAGCAGTCCGTATTTCTCTTCATGGTCTTTATTTATACCACTTTAAGGGAGTTCAACTAATATTTTCGTTTAAGAAAAAAGCTGATTTAGGGTTTGTCCGATATGCTCTTTGTATTTAATTCTCTAGATTATGATAGTTTAATTGCTATTATATGAGAAATATTAACGACAAAAAATGTTACTGTGTCTCACTATCTAATTTTTGATCATCAACAATTATTTCTTAAAGTAGATTTTTTCTCATTAGCTTACATAACGACTCATATCTAAAAAGCTATAATACTTTTAGAGAGTTTGATAAAGTAACATATCGGATAACGACTAAAGCGCTCAACTGTAAATTTCATAAACATTCTTCCACCCCTTTCACTTTTTGCCTTCCGTTTTTTACATCTTTTTCAAAACATTGATATTCAAAAAGATATTATTGAAGAGGAAGTTGTGAAGTGGATGAGTGACACTGATAAAACTCAAAATCTTTGTGGGTATGACTGAATTCTTGAACAGTGAAAATCATCTTTTTAATGGGGATTGGTATAAGAAACAAAAAATATGGTATTATTTCACTCTATGGGGCTGACCTGGTTTCGACAGGATTTGGTAGCTTATGATTGCATGCCGGACTGAGCACTTCCGTTACGCGGCTCAACTTGCTTAAACGCAAACAATACAAATTACCGCCCAGCTTTAGCAGTAGCTTAAGTTTTAACCCCTCGTAAGAGGCGGGCTGCTTCACTTGCCGATTCTAAATAAGCAAGATTTGAAGTATAACCCTTTTTTAGATATATCTTGCGTGAGTCTTAGCGCAAGATGAATTCATAGGACTCGCTTTGTGTAGTTTTGCAGATTGTATGAAGCAAAGTTAAACTAAACAATCTCTCTAAGCATGTAGATGTCATAAGTATCCAAGTTTTGGACTGGAGTTCGATTCTCCACAGCTCCACCAAAACAACTCTTCCTTTTAAAGCTTACAAAATCAAATCATCACACATTTTAGAGATACTCATTATTTAAATAATAATAATTTTCCTTTAAGATAAATAAAGATATACTTTTTCAAAGGATAAATTTTTTCCTTTATATTAAAGACAAGGATTATATTATGGCAACAAGAGGAAATTCGATTATCAAGAGACTCCAAATAGATGATATTATTACGGTACTAAATAAAGCTTATGCCGATGAATGGCTAGCTTACTATCAATACTTTATAGAGGCAAAAGTTGTTAAAGGCATCATGAAAGATGCATCAATCACCGAACTGACGCAGCACGCAGCTGATGAGCTTAGACATGCCAATTTAATTGCACAGAGGATACTGCAATTAGGCGGCACACCCTTGCTTGATCCAAATGAGTGGTTTACAAATACAAACTGTGGATATGAAAAGCCGACAGATTTCGATATAGTAAGTATATTGCAAGACTCGATCAAAGGTGAACAATGTGCTATCTCAACCTATTCTAAGCTTGTGGAGATGACTCAAAACAAGGATATCATAACTTACGATATCGTTGCACAAATATTGGCAGATGAAGTAGAACATGAAGAGGATTTGCAAAATCTACATGATGACATTACCGAATTTATTGTCAGCATGAAAGATATGGTAAAGTAAATATGTCTGAAAATATAAAACCAATGCAACGCACTGCAAATGCAGGCACATCAAATCAAGACTGGTGGCCAAACAAATTAAATCTTGATATACTACATCAACACTCCAGTTTATCCAATCCCTTAGGTGAGGACTTCAACTATGCCAAGGAATTTAAAACCCTTGATTTAGAGATGGTAAAAAAGGATCTCATTGAAGTCATGAAAAATTCACAAGATTGGTGGCCGGCGGACTTTGGTAACTACGGTCCTTTTTTTATTCGTATGGCATGGCATAGTGCTGGCACTTACCGAAGTAAAGATGGCAGAGGTGGTGCGGGACATGCAAACCAGCGTTTTGCACCACTAAACAGTTGGCCTGACAATATCAATCTCGATAAAGCACGCAGGCTTATTTGGCCCATTAAGCAAAAATATGGACGAAGAATCTCGTGGGCTGATTTAATCATTCTGGCCGGTACTACCGCATTGGAATCAATGGGCCTTAAGACATTAGGATTTGCAGGTGGACGAGAGGATATCTGGGAGAGTGAGAAGGATGTTAACTGGGGTCATGAAAGAACCTGGCTGGGCGATGAGCGATACTCTGGCGAGCATAAAGAATTAGAAAATCCTCTAGCAGCAGTACAAATGGGGCTGATTTATGTAAATCCTGAAGGTCCAAATGGTGTTCCTGATCCTTTAGCATCAGCTAAAGATATTCGTGAAACATTTGCTCGGATGGGAATGAATGACGAGGAAACTGTGGCACTTATTGCCGGAGGTCACAGCTTTGGTAAAGCCCATGGTGCCGGTGATGCTTCACATGTAGGACCAGAGCCTGAAGCTGCCAGCATAGAAGAACAGGGGCTGGGCTGGAAGAGTAGTTTTGGAACAGGTACAGGTGAGAATACAATCTCAAGTGGTTTAGAAGTCACATGGACATCCACTCCAACAAAGTGGAGCAGTAACTTTTTATGGAATCTTTTTGGATATGATTGGGAACTTACAAAAAGTCCTACCGGTGCACATCAATGGATACCAAAAAATAACGCAGGCACCGGTTCTGTGCCAGATGCCTACGATTCCTCAAAGCATCACGCACCAACTATGATGACAACAGATCTTGCTCTTCGTTTTGATCCGGTATACGAAAAAATTGCAAGACGCTTCTTTGAAAATCCTGATCAGTTTGCAGATGCATTTGCCCGCGCATGGTTTAAGCTAACCCACCGTGATATGGGTCCTCGCTCACGCTACCTTGGCTCAGAAGTTCCCACTGAAGAATTTATCTGGCAAGACCCTATTGCTAACCTTAATCATGAGCTAATTAACGACAAAGATATTGCCACATTAAAGAGTAAAATTCTTGATTGCGGACTTTGTGTACATGAATTGGTCTCTACGGCTTGGGCATCTGCTTCTACATTTCGTGGCTCTGATATGCGTGGTGGAGCAAACGGTGCACGCATTCGTTTGGCACCGCAAAAAGATTGGGAAGTAAACCAGCCTGAACAACTCTCAAAAGTGCTTTCTGTACTAAAGGGTATTCAAGATGAATTTAATGACACTCAAACTGATGGCAAGAAAGTTTCTCTATCTGATTTGATCGTTTTAGGCGGTTGTGTAGGTATTGAGCAGGCAGCAAAAAATGCCGGGTATGAAGTATGTGTACCTTTTATGCCTGGCCGAATGGATGCTTCACAAGAAAAAACAGATATAGTGGCAATGGGGGATCTTGAGCCTATTGCCGATGGATTTCGTAATTATGTAAAAGGTAAATATTCTGTCTTGGAAGAAGAATTATTGATAGATCGTGCGCAACTACTAAAGCTTACTGCACCTCAGATGACGGTTTTATTGGGCGGGATGCGTGTGTTAAATACAAATGTTAACCAAAACCAACATGGTGTATTTACAAAGCAGCCAGAATCTTTGACAAATGACTTTTTTGTCAACCTGCTTGATATGGGTACTGTATGGAAGGCAATTTCAGAAGATAAAGATCTGTTTGAGGGAAGTGACCGTGCAACCGGTGAGCCCAAATGGACAGCAACACGTGTTGATTTGATTTTTGGATCCAACGCGCAGCTTCGAGCGATAGCCCAAGTGTATGCATCAGATGATGCCAAAGAAAAATTTATTAATGATTTTATCGCTGCTTGGACAAAGGTGATGAATCTGGATCGGTTTGATTTGATATAATATGTTTCATGGAACTTCATACTATCGAGCCCGTTATATTTTTTGATTCAAAAATACTTATTCTTGGTTCATTTCCTAGTATCAAGTCTTTAGAAGAAGGATTTTATTATGCTCATCCGCGCAATCAGTTTTGGACTATTTTAAGTCAAATATTTAACGAAGATATACAAACCAAAGAAGATAAGATTGCACTGTGTAAAAAGTATCACATCGCTCTTTTTGACAGTGCTGCAAGTCTGCACCGTGAGGCAAATAACTCCAGTGATGCAAATTTGAAAGATATCGAGGTTAATGATTTTGAGAAGCTTTTAAGCAAATACCCAAACATTCAAACTATTTTATTTACAGGCAAAAAAGCGGAGCAAATTTTTAACAAAAAATACAAAGATTTAAACATACAAAAGATTTTACTACCCTCCACTTCTGCTGCACATGCAAGCATGACATTTGAAGAAAAATTTGCCAGATACAAAGAGGTATTAAGCTGACAAATTAGATATCATAGCAATAAATAACCAAAGAATAATTATCTATCTAAAGAGGTTCCGCTTAAACAGTCTATATCTACCATGAAGAAGGTAATTTATCACCTGAAGATTTAGTAGATTTTAACAGTGACTATAAAGACAAGATTGCAGCTCTTCCTTTCATCCAACAATCAAACAAACAGCATGTTGGTATTTCGCTAAATATTTTAAGTAATCTATATGTGAGCAACGGTTTGGCAACAGGAAACACACCGCTTAAAGCAAAAATCCAGGCACTACAAAAACTTGGCTACAAAATAGAGGTACTGAATGCTTCTCTTGGCGGAGAGTTTCCTGTTACAGCCATCTCGCTTATAAATCCAAAAAATGCAACACTTTTTGTCTCTTTTGGCGCGCACCCTGTTTTGGAAATCTCACTTGAGCCAACCATGACAGAGCTTATGAAGGGGCGTTCGCTAGAAAATCTTGATAGCTTTGAAGTGCCTACTTTTGATATGGATCTTATCGCTGAGAGTTTTAATCTTGAGTCACATTTTGTAGATTCAAACAGCAAACTCATCCGTGATATGGTTTTAAACTTTACACAATATGATCCACAAGAGATTATATCCAGTATCGAGTCTTTAGAAGCTTCACTCAATATTGAAAAATATATCGGCGTTATTTTTGAATAAAATTTTACTATGGCTGAGTTTAAAGCACAGATACATCTACGCTTAGGCGAATATGATGAAGCGCTTGAGCTGTTAGAGTATGGCACAAATTTACTCGGTCATCTTATTGTAGAATTGGCTCGTCTTGAAGATATGGGACTTAATTTTGAAGATTATCAAGAGGCTTTATGTGATGTTTTTACTAAAGAGCGGGTAGATAAGGCGATTGGCATCTTAAAGGGGACAGAGTTTTTGATAAACACGACACTTCATCAGGAGTATAAAAATATGCTTGTTTTATATGATAAACTAGGTAACAAAAAAAGCGGCATTTAACGCAAACTTTGATAAAATACAACAAACACGATCTAACTCAAAAGGTATATCTATGAAAGGCATCATACTAGCCGGTGGCAGCGGAACAAGGCTCTACCCTATAACAAGAGGGGTGAGTAAGCAGCTTGTTCCCATCTATGACAAGCCTATGATATATTATCCGCTGTCTGTTTTGATGTTAGCCGGTATAAAAGAGGTTCTTATCATCTCAACACCCCATGACCTTCCAAGATTTGAGGAACTCTTAGGCAATGGTAGCGATATTGGTATGGAGTTTTCATACATTCCACAACCCTCCCCTGATGGACTAGCCCAGGCATTTATACTTGCAAAAGAGTTTTTAAGCGGTGATGACGCATGTTTGATACTAGGCGATAACATCTTCTACGGGCATGGCTTAACGCAGCTTCTTAGCAAAAGCATACAACATGCAAAAAAACAAAACTGTGCCACGGTATTTGGATATTACGTAAAAGATCCCCAGCGATACGGTGTTGCGGAGTTTGATAAAAATAATAACGTAATATCCATAGAAGAAAAACCGACAGAGCCAAAAAGCAATTACGCAGTAGTTGGACTTTATTTTTATCCAAATGATGTTGTCGATAAAGCCTGCAAGATAAAACCATCTAAAAGAGGCGAGCTTGAAATAACTACCCTAAACCAGATCTATCTAAATGAAAAAAGATTAAAAGTAGAGCTTATGGGCAGAGGTTACGCATGGCTTGATACTGGAACACATGAGAGTTTGCTTGATGCTAGTACATTTATACAAACCATTGAAAACAGGCAAGGCTTGAAAGTGGCATGTATAGAAGAGATAGCTTATGAAATGGGATATATAGATAAAGAGAAACTCTTAGAGTTAGCCAAACCGCTTAGTAAAAACCAATACGGGCAATATCTGCTAAACAGAGCACTAAAACCAAGAGAGACAGACAGATGACATTTACAAAAACAGATATTTCAGATGTGGTTATAATCAAACCAAAAGTACACGGTGATGAACGTGGATATTTTATGGAAACATTTCGCACAGATAAGCTTGAAGAATTTTTAGGATATAAGATAAACTTCACCCAAGATAATGAGTCAAAAAGCAGTCTGGGAGTACTTCGAGGTTTGCATTATCAACTCCCTCCAAACGCACAGACAAAACTTGTACGCGTTATACAGGGGCGCGTTTTAGATGTGGCAGTAGATATAAGAAAAAACAGCCCGACATTTGGCAGACATGTGGCAGTCGAGTTAAGTAGTGATAACAAAAAACAACTCCTCGTCCCAAGAGGTTTTGCGCATGGGTTTGTAGTACTAGAAAATGATACCGTGTTTGCTTACAAGGTGGATGGCTATTACTCAGCTAATAGCGACAGAGGTATAGCTTTTGATGATAAAGCGCTTGGTATTGACTGGATAGTGCCAAAAAAAAAGCTCATTCTCTCAGACAAAGACAAAAAACAGCCTACACTTTTACAAACTAATGATTTATTTGAATACGGGATAAATTATTATGAGTAACAATATCTTAGTTACAGGCTCAAACGGTCAATTGGGCTCTGAGATTAGAGATATTTCAAAGTCATATAATTATAATTTTTTTTTTACGGATAAAACAACTTTGGATATCATAAGCGAGTCAGAGATAAAAAAGTTTATAAATCAAAACAGTATAGACACCATCATCAACTGTGCGGCATATACGGCGGTAGATAAAGCCGAACAAGACCCGATACATGCCGATGATATAAACCATTTGGCAGTTTCATATCTTGCAAGACTTGCAAAAATATATGACATTAAACTCATTCATATCTCAACTGATTATGTATTTGACGGTAAAAACTACAAACCTTACCGTGAAGATGATGCAACAAATCCAGACGGAGTTTATGGACTCAGCAAACTATCAGGAGAAAAAGCACTTTTACATGTAAGCCCTAAAAACTCAATCATCATCCGTACATCATGGGTATATAGCTCTCATGGCGTAAACTTTGTAAAAACAATGTTGCGATTAGGAAAAGAACAAGAAAGGCTCAAAGTTGTCTTTGATCAGATAGGAACACCGACATATGCAAAAGATTTAGCAAAAACCATAATGAATATTTTACCAAAAATAGAAAATAAAAAAACAGAAATTTATCACTACTCAAACGAAGGAGTCTGTAGTTGGTATGATTTTGCAAAAGAGATTATGCGCATGGCAAAGCTTACATGTAGGGTAGTTCCGATTTTAACAAAAGAGTATCCAACGCCTGCAAAAAGACCGCACTACAGCGTACTGGATAAATCAAAAATAAAAAAAGATTTTAGCATCACCATACCATATTATAAAGATTCTTTAGATGAGTGTTTAAAAATTATAAAAAAATCTTAAAATCATAAAGAGTATTTAAAATTTCTATTAGTATGCTATTTACTTTACCACAAACCAAGGGTTTAAAAGATTTTGTTTATTATACACGAGCCCTTTGTCTGAGTTAAACTGGTATGTCATTTTTCCAGCTTCTCTTACAACAGCGTCAGCTGCTGCTGTGTCCCACTCCATCGTTGGTCCGAGTTTGGGATATATATCTGCCACGCCTTCTGCCACCATGCAAAGCTTTAACGAACTTCCTTTGGTTATTTTTATTACCTCTTTGGCATCAAGAGCATCTATGAACTCCTGAGTCTCAAGACTAAGATGCGATCTTGAAGCAACTACGGTTACTCTTTTTGATGTATCACTGTTTACATGTAAAGGAAGTTTTTGTCCATTTTTATATGCCCCCTCGCCTTGTTTTGCACTATACATATCACCTGTTGCCGGTGCGTAAACAATACCAAGCACCGGTTTATTTTTATGTATGAGAGCAATATTTATAGTAAATTCACCGTTTTTTTTGATAAACTCTTTTGTGCCGTCGATAGGGTCTATACACCAATAGTATTGCCAGCTTTTTCTTATCCGGTAATCTATGGCTTTGTTTTCTTCCGAGAGAATCGGGATTGTCGGATAGAGTTTTTGCAATGCGTTGCATATAATCTCATTTGACGCAATATCAGCCTTAGTAAGTGGAGAATTGTCCTCTTTGTACACAACTGAAAAATCCTGTCTGTAAATCTGCATCACAGCATCTGCGGCACATAAGGCAATCATTTTTATATCTTTTAAAGATATATTTTCCAATGTAACGGTTTTACTCATTTAAAACTCCTATGCATTTGTGGATTTATATCCGTCCGGATTGTTTATCTGCCATCTCCATGTGTCTTCACACATCTCCTCTATGCCTTTTTGAGCCGTCCACCCAAGCATCTCTTTTGCTTTTTGTGCTTTGGCGTAACAAGTGGCTATATCTCCATCTCTTCTTGGCATGATTTTATAGGCGATTTTTTTACCTGACGCCCTCTCAAAAGCTTTTACCATCTCCAAAACGCTGTAACCGTTGCCTGTTCCTATGTTGATTGCCTCACACTTTGGCTTATCTAATATTTGCAGCGCTTTTACATGTGCTTTTGCTAAATCTACTACATGTATATAATCTCTAACACCTGTACCGTCAGGCGTATCATAATCATCTCCAAAAACATTTAATTCATCGCGCTTACCTACAGCTACTTGAGATATAAAAGGCATAAGATTATTTGGCACCCCTTGTGGATCTTCGCCTATAATACCGCTTTTATGAGCTCCTACGGGATTGAAATATCTAAGTATTGATATAGCCCAACTATCATCAGATTTATATAGATCCCTTAATATCTCTTCTATCATCAGCTTTGTTTGACCGTACGGGTTTGTAACTCTTAAAGGGTGCTCTTCAGTTAGCGGTAAGAACAAAGGCTCGCCGTAAACGGTGGCAGACGAGCTAAAAACTATCTTTTTAACCTCCTTTTTTTGCATCGCTTTTAAAAGCGTAATAGTTCCTGCTGTATTATTGTCATAATACTCAAGCGGCTTTAAAACAGACTCTCCAACAGCCTTTAATCCTGCAAAATGGATAACTGCGTCCATGCCGCTAAGCGAAGATATAAGTTTTTGCTCATCTTTGATATCACCGCGAATGAACCTAATCTTCTTTGAAGTGATCTTTTCCACCCGCTTTAAAGACTCTTGTGATGAGTTGCTTAGATTATCATAAACAGTTACATTATATCCTGCATTTAAAAGCTCTACGCATGTATGGCTTCCGATATATCCCGCTCCGCCTGTTAAAAATATATCCATAGATAATCGCCTTTAAAGATGTTTGTATTGATATTTTAGCCTTTTTTGACTTAAAATCTAAAAGTTATGATAAACTTTTATAAAAACAGGGCATTAAATGAACAATAAAATTATCAATTTTTTCAAAATTATATTGATTATAATATATATCATACTCGAAGAGATTATCTGGAACCTTTTTGTTGTCAAAATCAGAGCTTTTGTATTAAAATTTAATATTGTTCAAAAATCAAAAGAGATTATCTTAAAACAAAACCGATATGTTGTTTTAATGATATTTTTGTTGCCGTTTTTAATAGCAGAGAGCATAGATATAGTCTCAGTTATTGCTCTAGCGCAAGGCTTTATCGTCTTAGGAGTTGCGATATATATTTTAAAAATTGTAATAGCTAGTTTTTCATTTTGGATATTTTCATTTGCAAAAGATATCTTAACTAGCTTTAGCTGGTTTAATTATAGTTACAAATTAATATCACATGCCATTGCCTATCTCAATTCTACTGCTATATATAAGCTCACAACAGCTAAAATTAAAGAAATTAAACATAAATTGAAAGAAATATTATCACAAAAAAGTGTTTATTAGCACATATTCTTATGACTTTTATATAATAAAGTTATAAGTATAATTGGTTATAATTACAATAATTTTATTAAAAGCCTAACAAAGGAGTGGCATGAAGATATTGATGATTATTTTATGTTCAATAATGTTATTAAATGCTGAAAATGTCAAATCAATCTCAAAATTAACACTACAAGACGCTATCTTATTGGTCAAAAAAAACAATCTTCAGATTAAAATGGCTAATTTTGATCAAGAGATCGCAAACGCTAACATCAAAAAAGCAGAAGCTCAAAATTTCGGTACGCTTAACTTTATACAAAAATTTGCCAGAAGTGATAACGCACTGAGTGTGTTTGGGTTTAAGCTTACATCAAGAAAAGCGAATTTTGGAGATTTTGGTGCCCAGCAGTTTATGCGCTCACTTGCTACCAATAATCCAAATACGTACACAGCTCCTCCTAATAATCTCAACTATCCAGGTGATTATAACTTTTTTCAAAGCTCCCTTCGTTATGAAGTACCTCTTTTTACAGGTTTTAAACTAACAAGCTATAAACACATAGAAAAAGCTATTGAGAAGATGAAAAATCTTGATAAAACTCAGCTTACTCATGAAAAGATTTTTCAAATCAAAAAAACCTACTACAGCCTGTCATTGCTTTCACATACCATAGCGCAGATGAACATTATACTAAAAAATATAAAAAGACTTGAAGACACGTCAAAAGCCATGGTCAAAGAGGGTTATGCTACAAATATTGATGTTTTAGAAGTACAGGCCAAACTTGCAAATGTACTGCGTCTTATAAATCAGATGCAAGCAAATCAAACACTACTGTACCAATATCTTAGTTTTTTACTGAATCAAAAAGTCACCTCTATCGTTTTGCCACCTCAAGACGTTACTATGATACATCTAACGGATAAAGAGATATTGGCACACAATATAGATATTCAAAAAGCAAAAAACGGCCTAGCTATCGGGCACAATCTCGTAACCATAAGTAAAGCTTCTTACTACCCAGCAATCGGCGCATTCGCTCAGGTATCTACCGCAGATAATACTTTTTTAGGAGATGCCGACAAACATAAAGCCTATACAATCGGAGCTAAATTAACATGGAATATATTTAACGGCGGGGCTGACAGTGCCATGATACAAAAAGCAGAGATTGAGCAGTTAAAAGCCAGCACAGGACTCGATCTTGCAAAACAAGCAATGCTGCTCAAGGTGGAGAAGATTAAAACGCAGATAAAATCTGATAATTATGAGATAGCTTCACTAAAGCAAGGTGTAAAACTGGCAACTGCAATTTACAATAATTATGTCGGTCGATATCATGAAAAACTTGTATCTATAAATGATGTGATTATAAAACAGACAAAAAAGATACAAATAGTTTTAAAACTTCAAAAAATAAGAAATAAACGAAACAACAGTATCTTTAAACTCGAACAGATCTCAAATCAAGGACAATCATGAAAAAAATACTCATAACTTTACTACTGCTAGTCTCAGGTCTTTTTGCAAACAGTTTAACATTATCCGGTAATGTTATTTCAAATAATCAAAAAATTATTACAAGCAGAAATATGGGTTTTGTGACACATCTATATGTCTCAGCAGGAGAACATGTACATAAGGGTCAACTACTTTATAAAATAGACTCAAGAGATATAAATCTCATGACGCAGCAGGTAAAATTAGCAATTGGGGAAGCTAGATTATCGCTTCAAATGTATGAAAACAGGTACAACAACACTATACTAAATCTGCATAGATATGAGTACTTGTATAAAAAAAATATGGTATCAAAATATGATGTTGAAAATCTACAACTAGCAGCTAGCAACCTTAAAAATATGATATATATTGCAAAAAAACAGCTTTTGCAGGCTTCACTTAGGTTAAAATCAGTTCAAAGCCAATACAAATATCTAACTATCAAAGCACCAAGTAACGGTGTTATTATCAAAAACAATATTCGCGTAGGCGACATGGCAATGCCGGGAATGCCGGCTATGGTACTCTCAGATTTACAGGACTTAAAGATAGTAGTACCTGTTGCTGCAAATGATCTTAAAATGATTAGTGCAGGGAAAAAAGTGGTGGTTAACATTCCTTCTATCGGTATCAAGACTATCGGTACCGTGTCATCTATCATTCCAAGTTCCAACCCTATGACACATACATTTAGAGTCAAGATATCTTTTAAAAACCAGTTTCATAAGGTATATCCCGGAATGTATGCTACTATAACAATAGATGGTAAATAAATATGAGTGTTCATCCATACAATCCAAAAAATGTAGCCGGAAAACTTGCGAAAGTCTTTATCAATAACCCCCTGACATTGGTACTTGGAGTTTTTATTTTAGTTATAGGGTATATCTCTCTTGTAAGTATGCCCAGGCAGGAAAATCCTCAAATGGTAGTCAGCGGCTCAAATATAATAGTAGCTCTACCGGGTGCGTCTGCTAAGGAAGTGGAGCGTGTTATCGTTAAGCCGCTTGAGAGAAAAATCAAAGAGGTTAAGGGCGTAGAGTATATCTATGGTCGTGCTTTAAAAAATGTAGGTATCGTTACGGCTTCATTTTATATAGGTCAGCCTCAAGAGATTTCAAACCTTAAAATTTATAATGAAATTATGCAAAATATGGATATTTTACCAAAAGGAGCGATGTATCCTATAATCAAGCCATTAAACATAAATACAGTTATACCGATAGTCACAATTGCGTTTTTTAATAAAAACAAACATCACTCGCAAACATATCTTTATGATAAAGTAACACATTTTCAAAATATCATCAATGCTCTCCCAAATGTTGCCGTTACGCACATAAAAGGCGGTCATAAGCATCAGTTTAATATCAAAGTTAATCTGCATAAACTCTCAGCATACAACATCTCTTTGGGTCAAATTGTAAAATCAGTACAATCGCTTGCTTATGATGTGCCAAAGATTAAAAATCAAACTAAAAATAAGAAAATAGTTATTTTTGGAATTAAAAATGCTGTTGACAGCATAAAAGATATCCAAAATATTATAGTCGCTAAATATGGTGGGTCTCCTATCTATCTAAAACAGATAGCTTCTGTTAGCAATGGATATAATTATCAAAATTTTAGGTCTGCTCAAATAAGCATAAGAGGTAAAAACGGTAAATTTGATCCACTTAAAAACCAGGTAACACTAACAGTTTCAAAACTTAAAGGTACAAATGCCGTTATTATTGCAAATCAAATCAAAAAAACACTAAGCCGGTATAAAACGATGTTAAACAAAGAAGGCATCAGCTATCTTATAACTAGAAATTACGGTAAACGTGCAAATTCGGCAGTAAATGAACTTGTAAAACATCTTATTATTTCAATTATTATTATTGCCGTGCTTTTAATATTTATACTCGGATGGAGAGAATCTCTTATTGTAACATTTACAGTACCTGCTATATTTTCTATTACATTATTTGTAGCATATCTCACACATCAGAGTATGAATAGAATTACTCTATTTGCTTTTTTACTAAGTCTTGGGCTTTTAGTCGATGCGGCAATAATCGTTATAGAAAATATACACAGGCACTTTCATTCCATCGATTTACATCATCATAGTGAGGTCGATTTGATGATAGAAGCAGCTGATGAGATAGGCGCACCTACAAACATTGCCACATTTGCAATTATCTTAACTATGATACCTATGCTTTTTGTTGGGCATATGATGGGACAATTTATGGCGCCGATACCTGAAAATGTTCCTATTGCGCTCATAGCTTCGTTATTTGTCGCATATATCTTTATACCATATCTTGCTTTGCGGATATTGAAAAAACCAAAGCATAAACAGGAGCATAAGTAATGTTTAAAAAATTTGAACATGCCATAAGAGCCGGAATTGTAAATGCTAAAACAAGATGGCTTATTTTAGCATTTACGCTTATAGCCTTTATTGCATCTGTAGCCATGATCCCTACTGGTTTGGTACGTGTAAAAATGCTTCCCGAAAAAGATAGCAATACCTTTAATATATATATAAAATTACCCGCCGGAAGCTCGATTTACCAAACAAAGAGAGTTTCTACATGTGTTTATAATGTTGCAAAACAAAATAAATATGTACAAAATATTGAACTTTATTCCGGCATGGGATCTCCACTGGATTTTGCCGGGCTCATAAAAGGCTCTCAGTTTCAAAATAGTGAAAACTATGCACAACTTGTTATAAATCTAACAAATAAACATAAAAGAGATACTCCATCATTTACGATAGTACACAATATGCGCCCATTAGTTCACGGTAAGTGTGATAATATTATCAAAAACACAAATATAGCCTTTGTGCAACCTCCCTCCGGACCTCCGGTGCTTGACTCTGTAGTTGCTGAGATTTATGGCAATAACGCTAAAGGTATAAGACATTTAGCATCATCTGTTAAAAATATATTTAGGCACACAAAAGGTCTTGTAGATATCTCCACTATGGAGCAAAAGATATATAAACAATATGGCATTAAAATAAATACAGATAAAGCGCAACTATCGGGAATAAGCGTTAAGCAAATAAATAATATTTTATATTTGGCATTTAAAGGCAAAATTGTTGCTGTAAAAAATTCAAATAAATATAATTATCAAATACCGCTATTTATGGTGTTAAGTAATCAAACAAAGCCTTTTAATAACCAAAGCCTACATGCTGTAACATCAAAACTCTCGAGTCTTTCTCTTATGAATTCAAAAGGCATGATGGTTCCTCTTATATCATTAATTACGATTAAACCTGTGGATTCTGACCCCATGATACTTAGTAAAAACCTAAAACAGATGACAAATGTTATGGCAAGCACTGATATGGTTTCGCAAATTTATCCTTTAATGAAGGCAAGAGATAAAATACTAAAACAACTATCAGGCCGATATCATATAACTAAAACAGGCTTATTTAACCTTAGGCTAGTCAGCAAACAAACAGGTAAGATCTATAATTTAAAATGGGGTGGTGAAATGAAAGTCACACTTCAAACATTTGAACAGTTAGGAACAGCTTTTATCGCGGCATTAATACTGATATTTTTACTAATGGTTGTTTACTATAAAAGCTATAAACTAAGTTCTATTGTTTTACTTGGCAGTTTTTTATCTTTTCCAGGAGTTGTATTTGGTCACTTTGTCATGAACTTATTTACCACAGATACATTCTTTTTAACAGCTACATCGTTAATTGGATTTATCGCGCTCATAGGTATCAGTTCAAGAAATTCGCTCCTGCTTATAGACTTTACAAGATCTCTTATGAAGGAGAAGGCCATGAAAAAAGCGGATGCTATCGCATTTGCAACGGTAACAAGAGCAAAGCCTATATTTTTAACCGCGGTCGCTATCATACTGGCATCAACGCTTCTTGCTAGCGATCCTGTATTTGGAGGATTGGGAGTAGCCCTAATTTTTGGTACTATAGCTGCTGTTATTGCTTCACTAATGGTTGTGCCGATACTGTTATATATGATAGATTTAAAAACTCTCTTTAATTGTCATTATAAAAAAGTGGTATCCATTGAAGACCCAGATTTTGATTAGATGCAAATTGCATCTAATCAAGAGATATAATGCAAAAGATATCTAAAGTGTAGCGTAGCCTACACTTATACATGCATCTAGACCTTCTAGCTCTTTTAAAGTGGAACTTTTAACTGTATTATCTACTATAATGACTGCTAAAGCCTCATTATTGTTGTTACGTCCTAATCTAAAATCAGAAATATTGACACTATTGTTAGCTAATATCATACCGACATTTCCAATAACACCAGGCACATCAGTATTTTTAAAAAATATCATATTTCCACTTAAGACAACATCAATATTAAAACCGTCTATCTCTACAATTCTTTGAACATCATCATCAAAAATAGTGGCCTTTATAGTCGTAACACATTTTTGCGTTGTAAGCTTAATAGTTATTACATTTTTATACACAGATGAATCTGCAAGTGATTTAGCTTCTAATTCAATTCCTTTATCTTTAGCTACAAACTCAGCATTTACATAGTTTATAGTTTCACCGCTGTTTTGTGCTAAAACACCGACTGTTACAAAAGTTAAAAGTGAATCAATATATTTTGCTATCTCTCCCTGACCACTTGCTTTTATAGACACTATGGCAGAGCGGTTTATTTGTGAAGCTAAAAATCCTAACTTTTGCCCCATCTCCATATATTGTTTAACAAATGACGGTATTTTAGTTTCATCTATCGGTAAATTTAAAGCATTTGGATATGCTATCTTTTTAGCAGCCTGTATAGCCTGAGAGGCTGCCTGGGTTCCGATATTGTATTGTGATTCATAGGTATTTGCCCCTAAGTGAGGCGATACGACTATGTTATCTAAATCTAAAAGTTTATTATTAATAGCCGGCTCTTTTACGAAAACATCGATACCCGCAAAACGGATTTTCTTTGATTTTAAACCATCATATAAAGCATCTTCATTAAACAAACCGCCGCGTGCACAGTTTACCAGCACAACACCATCTTTCATTTTAGCAATCTCTTCACTACTGATTATATCTATTGTTTCAGAATTTTTAGGCGTATGTATTGTAATGATATCACATGTTGATAAAAGTTCGTCAAAGTCTTTTGTGTAATCAACACCAATGTCAGTAGCCTTGCTGGCAGGCACATAAGGATCATATGCTAATACATCCATTTCAAATGCTATAGCGCGCTTTGCAACTCGTGAACCTATATTGCCAAAGCCTATAATACCCAGTTTTTTACCCTTTAGCTCATAACCATACCATTTCTCACGCTTCCAAATGCGCTGATTTTTAAGATGGTCATGAGAATATGGAAACATTCTCATGCACGAGAGCATATGAGCATATGTAAGCTCAACTGCCGCAATCGTATTTGCCGTTGGGACATTCATCACTATAATGCCCTCTTTTGAACATCTTTTAAGATTAACATTATCTACGCCGACACCTGCACGCACAATTGCTTTAAGATTTGTCGCCGCATCTAAAAACCTATCGTCAACATCGGTTGAACTTCGTGTAATTGCAATATCAGCATCACTTAACATTGATAACAGTTCTTTTTTATCAACATCAGCAGCAAAAATATAATTTATATTTTCGTCATCCTCCAGCATTTTTAAACCAGCTTCGTGAATATAATCACAAACAATAACTGTACTTTTTTCCATTATTTCTCCTCTTGTTTAGACAAAACTTTTATTTTAAGGCGATAAGCCTTTAATGATTTTAGTAAAAGTTCTATGTTTTGTTTCTTAGATAAATACACCAGTAATTTTACATCATTATTTTTCTTTTTTAGATAATACTTTATTTTTTGTTGTTTTAAAACTTCTTTTAAACAAAAAAGATGATACAAATCTGGTATATAAGCGCTTAGCGTATATACTCTATTGTTAGGTGCGCTAGGATTAAGATCAATATGAATATCTATTTCATTTACGGGATATGTAAATGAATGTTGCACCGTACCTTGTCCGGCAAGGTGTTTTATCCATGGCGCATCAGTAAAACTAACAAAACCAGAAGCATATAAATAATTACCATATAGCATTATCACAATAAAAACAATAGCCTCAAATGTATGTATAAAGAGCAATCGTTTTATTGCAAAAAGCATTTTAGTTAAATTTGTCTTTTATCAAATCGCCTAACAGGTTAGATTCATCATCATTTATATTATGCATAATTTCCTGATTTTTTAAATAATCTAATTTTTTTACCGATAATCGTATTCGGTCTTTTCTGGTATCGATCATTGCTATAGCAGCTTCTATTTCAAAACCTGTTTCTAGTTCATCTTTTACTAAAGGTGATAAATCCTCATCGCGAATCAGTGCGTCAACACCGCCTTGCAAAGATACAAAAATACCAAAATCTTTGATATCTCTAATTTTACCTGCTACAATATCGTTTACCTTGTGCTCTTTAGCAAATTTATCAATAGGACTCTCTTGTAGTACTTTTGAATTTAATGATATCTTCTGCTCATCTTCATTGATTTTAGTTATCTTTACTTCGACTTCGTCGCCTGAATGTAAGAAATCTTTACATTTAACAGTTTTATCCCAAGAAGCATCTTGATTATGAAGTAATCCCTCAACTGACCCAACCTTAACAAAAGCACCAAAATCAGTAAGAGACACGACAGTACCTTTAACAGTGTCCCCCTCTTTATATTGTTTTATAAATTCATCAAAAGGTTTTGGCAACAGTCGCTTTAAAGAGACTCGTAATTTGTGTGTTTCTGAATTAATTTCGATTACTTCAACATCGATCTCATCTCCGACACTCAGATAATTATTTGGATTTTTTATATTTTTATCCCAAGTTATCTCTGAGATATGCAAAAATCCCTCTATATCGTTACCTAGATCTACAAATATGCCATATGGCTCTATATTGCTTACAGTAACTGTTATAGTATCGCCTACATCTAATTCATTTTCAACCTCAACCCATGGATCAGGATGTACTGCTTTTATGGACAGTGAAAGATGCCTTTTGTCTTTATCATACGATATAGCTTTAACCGTAACTTTATCACCCTCCTTATAAAGTTTTGAAGGGTTTACAGGACCTTTGTAAGATATCTCGTTATAGTGAACAAGCCCATCAACGCCGCCTACATCTACAAACATACCGTAACTTGTAATCTTTTTAATAACACCTTCAACGATAACATCATCTTGCATAAGAGCATCAATCATCTCTTTTTTGTGCTTGCGTTCTTCGTTGAACAGTTTGCGCCTGGAGACTACTATCGAGTTATCTTTAGGATCTATTTTAATAACCTGTGCTTTTAAAGTTTTTCCTATCACATTTACATTGTCTTTGACAACGGCTAATGAAGCGGGCATAAAAAATGAGACACCATCGGCTTCTAAAATATAACCGCCTTTATTTTTCTTAGCTATAATGCCCTCAATAACCAAATCTTCAAAATTATCTTTGTATTTCTCAACAAATTCTAAAGTTTTTTGCTGTTGCAAAACTTTTCTATATGAGATTTTGGGTCGTTCATTATAATGTCCTGTGACCATTACCATAATCTCATCACCGACTTTAAAGATCAGATTACCTTCTTCATCTTTTAGCTCATCTAAACTTAAAATACCTTCAAGCTTATCGCCCACTCCTACCAATGCCCTGTTTTCTTCCTCTTGTATCTCTACTATTTCACCCTTAGTCACACGATTTGATTCCTGCTTTTTCAGCGAAGCTTCAAACATTTCAGCAAAATTTTCCTCTTCTAATGGTTCATTATCGATTGCCATACAAATTTCCCTTGTTACATAAATATTATGCAATTGTATCAAAAAAAGGGTAATAACTAGATTAATTTAAATTATTCTTACAACTTTTGTATAGAATCTATTACATTTTGTATAATCCAATCAGGCGTAGAAGCTCCTGCGCTAATACCGCAATGGGTCTTTGCCGTAAACCATTTAGGGTCTAGTCCATCTTTGTCCTCTATATGATAACTATCGGTGCAATATTCTCTGGCTATGTTAAAAAGCTGCTTAGTGTTCGAGGAGTTGCTGCCTCCTATAATAATCATAATATCTACTTTTTTAGCCAATTTACGCACTGCGTCTTGATTTTCAAAAGTAGCGTTACAGATAGTATTAAAGACGCGCACCTCTTTGTACTTTGGAATTAGATAACTTGCCATTTTAGCATAGTCTTCTATCTTTCTTGTTGTTTGAGCAACCAATGCGATTTTCTCTTTTAAATTAAGCTGTTTTAGGGCATCTAAAGAGGTAACAACATAAGCACCGTTTTGTGCATAACTTTTCACTCCTCTAATCTCAGGATGTGCTTCATCACCGTAGATAACCACATCATACCCTTCTTTGCTCATCTGCTCACATATCCGCTGTGGCTTTGTAACATAAGGACAGGTTGCGTCAATGACGTCAATATCACTTCTTTTTAAAAACTCTAATTCATTTTTTGGGATGCCGTGAGTCCTGATTACTACTTTATCGCCTTGTTTAAATTCTGATATATCTTCTTTTAAGCTAACATTAAAATCTTGCTGTAATCTATGTATCTCTTTAGTGTTATGGATCAAAGAGCCGTATGTGGATGAATTTTTATTTTCCTCAGCAATTTTAATAGCACGCTTTACACCAAAACAAAAGCCGTAATTTTCTGCAAGTTCAAGTTTCATTATTAATTGTCTCCTTTTATCTGAACAAAGTCCAGCTAAAATTCCTATCACTAAAGCTATGCCTGAGGGCAAGAAATTTTAACATTAATTGTCTCCTTTTATCTGAACAAAGTCCAGCTAAAATTCCTATCACTAAAGCTATGCCTGAGGGCAAGAAATTTTAACATTAATTGTCTCCTTTTATCTGAACAAAGTCCAGCTAAAATTCCTATCACTAAAGCTATGCCTGAGGGCAAGAAATTTTAACATTAATGCTCGATTTTGACTCGTGTGATTTGTTGCATTAACTTAAAAAAGTTTGGAAAAGAGGTGTTGATACACTCTATATCATCTACAATCATACCACATTTTAAACCCGCTATTATAAAACTCATAGCTATCCTATGATCTCCATGACTATTAATCACAGCCTTTTTTAAACGACCTCCATACACGCTATACCCATCTTCTGTTTCATCTGTCTTAATCCCACATGCATTAAGCCCTGATATAGCAGTTGATATTCTATCACTCTCTTTAACTCTCAACTCTCTTGCATTTTTTATCACACTTACTCCGCTAGCGCAGGCAAAGGCAATAGATAAAGCAGGTAGTTCGTCAATTAGCCAGGAGATATTATCTTCAACTGTCACGGCCTTTAATGGGCGATATGAAATCATGATGTTTCCTATGGGCTCATACTTGTCTTCTAGCAGTTCGTACTCAACACTTGTACCCATTTTTTTTAAAATTTCATACGCTTCTATACGCGTTTTATTTAATGTAATATTCTCTAATTTGACTGTAGCATTTGGGGTTATAGCGGCAGCTACCGCAAAGAAAAAGGCGCTTGAAGGATCTGACGGGATATGAATTTTTAGTGGCTCCAACGGTGCACTTAGCGGATTTATAATGGTTGTTAAATTATCCCTGCTAAGCTTTGCTCCCATACCACGCAACATCCTCTCGCTATGATCACGACTGAGTTCAGGCTCGGTATATCTACACTCTCCATCTGCTTTTAATGCAGCTAAAATCATAGCACTTTTAACCTGCGCTGATGCTATCTTACCGGTATAATCAAATGCTTTTAACTTCATGCCGCGAATACACAAAGGGGCTAAATTTCCATTTTCTCTACCGTCAATATATGCACCTATACTCTTAAGCGGCAAAACTACTCTTTGCATTGGTCTAGATGAGAGATACTCGTCTCCGCTTAACACAAAATGACCATCCGCAGAACTTAAAAATCCGCAAAACAAACGCATCCCCGTACCTGAATTGCCACAATTTAAAACAGTTGCACTCTCACGGATCTTATCTGCACTTATTTTGATTGTTTTTCCGTCGTCCTCTACTTTTGCGCCAAGATTTTTTACAATACTAAGCGAATTCATAGTATCTTCAGCCCGTAAAAAGTTTGTAATTTCAGAAGTTCCGCGCGCTAGCATGCTAAATATTACCGCACGATGTGAGATGGATTTATCCGGTGCTATTTTAGAGGATGAGAAAGTAAAACTCTCAACTGCTGCAATCTCTGCCCTGCTCATCTTAACTCCAAGCCAAGCTTATCTTTAAGAGATGATGTTATCGTATCCATGCATGAGACAATCTCTTCATCTTGCAAAGTTTTCTCATCTGATTGCAACACAAAACGGATAGTTAAACTAGATAAATTTTTAAGAGATTTATCTTCATATTTATCAACGGGGTAAAAGCGTATAATCTCACCTGGTTTACTCTGTTGTATAATCTTTTTGATTGTTGCATATTCCATGGTTTTTGGTACTAGCAGACTCAAATCTCTAAAAGATGACTGATATTTTGAATACGCTTTTACATGCACTGTTTCATAAGAAAGTGCTTCAAAATTTATCTCACACATATAGGTGTCTTGTAGATCAAAATTATCTTGCACCGTAGGATGAAGCCTAAATGCAGAGCCTATAACCCTATTATCTTGCAATATATCAGCGCATTGGTACGGGTGTCCTAAACTATGCTTGCATGTAGCTTTACTAAGTGTAACTTCACCTATAATATTAGAGATCAATTGAACAAAATGCCCAAAATCCATAATAGTTGATGTTGCACTGTTTATAATTCCCTCCTGCTCAAAGCTACCGGTATATAAAAATGCTGCCTTGACAACTTCTTCTCTTTTGTCTGTAAATACCGAACCAATCTCAAATAAGCCCATATTTTGGTTGCCTACTTTTTTATTTTGTCCTGCAAAATTTAATAAGCCAAGCATCAGTGTTGTACGCAGGGTATCCATCGTCGTTACTATAGGATTTACAATGTCCAACTTATTTTGTACGGTATCAAAGTTATATTTTACCAACTCTTGTTTATGGGCAAATATAAAATGGATTGTTTCAAAAAAACCGTTATATGCGGCTTTGTGGCGATAATGTTTTAATTTTTTAAATCTAAAATATCCCTCAGACAGGCGATTTGCTTCTTTAAGCAGATATGGTTTTGGCTCAATATTGTCAATGCCCGTAAAACGCAGTATCTCTTCAACAATATCTTGCTTGTTTGATATATCATGACGAAATTTTGGTACCGCTGCAATAAATGTATCACCTTGTGATTTTTCAAGATTAAAATCAAGTTTTTGTAGGATATTTACTATCTTTTTTTTATCTATTTTAGCGCCTATAATATCATAAATCTCATGTAACTTTAAAACTACAACTTTCTCTTCTTTATGATTTAGCACCTCGGCAGTACCACCAAATATATCAATATCTCCATATGATTGTAAAAGTAAAAATAAAAGCTTCAAACCCATTTTCAAATCAGGATTACTGCCTCTTGATGACAAATAAAAAGATGATGATCTTTCTATTTTACTTTTAGACATCTGATCTGATATTAAACCTGGTGCCACGTAGGATGCTTCAGCTATCGCTAATCCTTCATTTTTATTAAATAAAGAATCTTTCTCCTGCATAACGCCCACAATAGATGCCCGCCCTTTGCCCTGTACGCATAAAAATCCATTGGTATCTGATTCAAGTGATACAATTGCCTTATCATTTTGTCCTTGTGCTTTAAAGTATTCATAATCGTATAAACGTAAAATGACTCCACACTCATGCGTAGTATAAGCGGTAAACGCATCAGCAGTATTTAGCGACTTATACTCTATTTGCGCTAAGCGTAAAGAGATAAGAAATGCAAGTGATATATTTTTAATATCTAAGACTTTAAATTTCAAATTGGCATCTACTGAAGCTGGATGTTTTAATTGTAAAACCTTACCGATTCCTATTGATGTTTCATCTGTATTTTTGTTACTTTTTGATTTAATGCTTCTGTCAAACGCAACGCATAAATCTCTTGCTACACCATAAATACTCAGGCAGTCACCTCTGTTGGCGGTTAATTCAATCTCTATGAGTGTGTCTTGAAGATAATGGTTGTCCCGTAATCTTGTGCCTAGTACAATATTGCCTATACTTTGATCAAACTCAATTATCCCGTCATTTATGTTTACTAAAGATAACTCCGAGGCAGAACATATCATTCCATGGCTTTCAACCCCACGCAACTTAACCGCAGATATTCTCATGCCGCCGGGCATCACAGCGCCCTCAAGAGCAACGGCTACATGTAAGCCTTTGCGAACATTTGATGCACCGCATACAATCTGCAGCACCTCATCTGCCACATCTACTTGACAGATATTTAATTTGTCCGCATTGGGATGTTTTTTACACTCTTTTACATACCCAAAAACTATATCCTCAGGTATATCATACCTGACAACTCTTCCGACTTCTAAACCGATTGAATTTAATGTTTCACACAACTGCTCATTTGATATATCATCCAAATTAATATATTCGCTAAGCCAACTTCTAGTTATAATCATACAAACTGCCCCAATAATCTAATGTCACCCTCAAATAAAGAACGAAGATCCCCTATATGGTGTATAAGCATGGCAAAACGCTCAACTCCTAAACCAAAAGCATAACCGCTTACATCTTTATAGCCCACTGCCTTAAAAACATTTTCATCCACAATCCCGCAACCTAAAACCTCAAGCCATCCGGTATGAGAACAAACACGGCACCCCTCTCCCTTGCAAAATACACAAGATATATCAACTTCGGTTGACGGTTCGGTAAAAGGAAAAAAACTTGGACGAAAACGCACATCAACCTCCCCAAACATATACTTCAAAAAATCCTCTAATATAAACTTAAGATTTGCAAAAGATACCGTACCCTCTTTATCTACTAAAAGTCCCTCTACCTGGTGAAACATAGGAGTATGGGTGATATCATAATCGCGTCTAAAAACCGCGCCCGGAGATATCATGCGTATTGGAGGTTTGGCGTGAAGCATTGTTCTTACCTGCACAGGCGAGGTGTGCGTGCGAAGCAACATCTCATCTTTAAAATAGAAGGTATCTTGCATATCGCGTGCAGGATGATATTTTGGAAGATTTAGGGCTTCAAAATTGTGAAAATCATCTTCAATCATTGAGCCCATCTCAATAGAAAAGTTCATAGAAGTAAAATACTCCACTATTTTTTCCATGGTCTGCATAACAGGATGCAATGCTCCTGAATTTGACGTTGCACTGTAAAGAGATACGTCTATTTGTTGTGATTTTAACAAACTCTCCAGTTCGCGAGCCTGCAAAATCGTCTTTTGCTCATTAAATAGTTTGTTAAATTCACTCTTTGCGATATTTAGCCGCTTTGCAAACTCGGCTTTTTGTTTATTTTCAATATCTTTCATTTTCGCAAATTGCTCTGCTAAAACACCTTTTTTTCCAAGTATAGCAATACGTAACTCTTCTAATTCTTGCATACAACCAGCTGACTGTATTTTTTGATACCACTCTTTCAAGTTAGAGTCTCCAATATCCAATTTTTAGGAAATTATACTCACATCTCAATTATAAAAAGCTTGATGCGGCGTGTAAAGAATTATTTTAAATATAAAAAAGGCAAAACTTATGATAAAATTGTAAAAAATATAAAAAAGAGGTAATCATGTGTCTGTTTTGTAAAATTGTAGATAAAGAGATCCCTGCAAATATCGAACTTGAAGATGAGAATTTTTTAGCTTTTCACGACATTAACCCCAAAGCACCTGTGCACATTTTGGTAATACCTAAAAAACATGTAGCCGGCTTTAATGAAGTTGATGCTCAAACTATGGCGGATATCACACCGTTTATACAAACTTTGGTTCAAAAACTGGATATTAAACAATCAGGATATAGACTCATCTGCAATATCGGAGAAAATGGCGGACAGGAAGTTATGCATCTTCACTGGCATGTGCTAGGCGGTGCAAAATTAAAATTTGATCATCTAAGCGATGCAGATCCTAAGGATTTTTTATAATCATTTGAGAATATGACACAAACGTCATATTCTTTTTAAAGGTTTTTATACCAATCCCTTTATGATGGACAACTTTGTATCTCTCCCATATCTATTTGTGCCCCGCCGCCTGAGATAAGCTCAACTTTATCTTTAATAATTTTACCGTTATGTATGACCGTGTAACGTATTTTAACATCACTTCTTACCGTGTTTATAGTTGAGCAGTATGTCTCCAAAGACGCCATAACATATCTTGCCGCCGATTCGTCATCGGTATCTGAATCAAATTCATAAATAAGATCAAGCTCATTAAATTTTTGAGGATAACTCTCGTTTCTTAAAGCATCGCCTGTTACCTTTAAATTTGTAACGGTTATATTTTTCTTTTTTGGCAGCATGATGATATCTGTCGCGCTACATGTAATCATTCCGCTTAAAAAATACTCAACAGGTGAGATAATGGGACAATCTATAATAAAACTGCTTTTTGCTGTTTTTGCCTCAAATCTCATAGCCTCAAGATGACTAACCTCTACTTTCATACCTGACTCCTTTTTAAATAATCTTTAAAATATTTTAACTGTTGTTTTGTTTGATTTGTTGATGTCCCACCTTGCGAATCTCTGGCGTTCATTGAGTGATCAATCGCAAGATATTTCATAACATCTTTTTTAATTCTATTATCGATTGCATAAAGTTCATCATATGAAATATCACTTAAATCTATGCCTAACTCTTCACACTTTGCGACTGCTTTACCTGTAATAAAATGCGCCTCTCTAAAAGCGATATCACACTCCTCAACCAGATAATCCGCCAAATCTGTTGCACTTAGATGCCCTTTTTTACATGCAGCTTGCATATTATCTTTTTTTACCGTCATAGTTTTAATAGCCTGCGTTAAAATAATAAGAGAGATTTTAGCGGTTTTAACCGCATCAAAAACACCCTCTTTATCCTCTTGCGTATCTTTATTGTATGCAAGAGGCAATCCTTTCATAACGGTTAAAAGTCCTATTAATGCACCATATACTCTACCTGTTTTTCCGCGTAAAAGCTCAGGTACATCGGGATTTTTCTTTTGCGGCATAATAGAAGAACCGGTTGAATACTCATCACTTAACTCAACAAAACCAAACTCATAGCTAGACCACAATACAAGCTCTTCAGAGAGTCTTGAAATATGCATCATAAGTGTTGATATATTAAAAAGTATCTCTAGGGCAAAATCACGGTCACTTACCGTATCTAAGCAGTTAAGGCTTACCCCGTCAAAACCTAAAAGCTTTGCGGTCTGCTTCCTGTCTATCTTATGAGGCGTTCCAGCTAGTGCCGCACAGCCAAGAGGTGAGATATTGTTTCTAGTATATGAATCCTCAAATCTTGCAATATCACGCTTAAACATTGATAAATATGCACCTAAATGAAAAGCAAAATTAACAGGCTGTGCATGTTGTAGGTGCGTCATACCCGGCAACAAAGTATCTGTATGCCTAAAAGCTATATCAAGAGTAGTTTGCATAAGATCTAAAATCAGTTCTTTTATCTCTTTGTTTTGACGCAAAACAAATTTTCTAAAATCAACCGCGACTTGATCATTTCTACTTCTTGCGGTGTGAAGTTTCTTGCCGGCTTGTCCGATTTTATCTGTCAAACGTTTCTCAATAGCCATATGAAGGTCTTCATCACAAAGCCTCCACTCAAACGCACCCTCTTCAATCTCTTTTTTTATCTCATTTAAACCGTTTATAATCTGCTCCGTCTCACTACCAGTTAAAATACCAACGCTTTTTAGCATAATGGCATGAGCGATTGAGCCTTCGATATCCTCGACATACAACTCCCTGTCAAACATCACCGAAGCGTTAAACTCATCAAGCAAGGATGAAGCACCCTTACTAAAGCGACCTGACCACATTTTTTCCATTATCTCTCCTTGATTTACTTACATGTAAAACTTATCGTAAGTCTTATCATCAATGCTCCAAAGACCACGTTCTTTTAAGCTTTTGACAACACTTTTGCTGCATAAAACATCATCAGGCCACTCTCTTGTAAAGCCGTCTAAACTATTTTTATTTGTACCGTCAATTCCAACCGTTTCATTAAAGATAAAAATATCACGGTTTGCGTCGATATTGTTAACGACTCTCCAAATAAGCATATAAACATTTGCAATATCGTTGCCCTCTTCATCTACAAATACCGCGATTTTAATATGTTTATCTAAACTCTTTAATTTATCAAAACACTCTTTTACGGGCTTAGTTTTACAAAGCGATATAACAGTTATCGGATTTTTCGTATGAGTCATATACTGCTTAAGTGCAACTATATCGGTGCATAACTCTCTACATAGCCCAAACAGCTCATCATCTTTTAAAAGCTTTATATGTAATGAAATCTCATAAGGCGTTGTAGCATCAATGCCTAGTTTTCCACCCACTAGTGCCTCTGGTGATGAATGATCGAGCGCATCTGTAATGCCTTGAGTTATAAGCATGGATTTTGGTGAAAACCTATCTAATATATATGTCGCCAACAGTTCATATTCCGTTAATTTTGGAGCCTTCTCATCTACAAAAATAGCATGTTTTACAAAGCTCATCTGCCCTGCTCCCCAAAATACATGCATAAACTGCTTTGCATGACCCTTGTAGTGTGGCTGTATTTTTGCCAGTATGAGATTATGAAACACGCCATTTTCAGGCATATGATAATCCAATAAATCGGGGGCATTCGTTTTTAAAAGTGGTAAAAATATCCGCTCTGTAGCCCAGCCCATATATTTATCTTCCAAAGGCGGCTTGCCCACAACCGTAGCTAGATAAACGGGAGATTTTTTAGTAGTTATAGCGCTTACTTCAAGTACGGGATATGGTTCCTTTAGTGTATAGTATCCGGTATGATCACCAAAAGGACCCTCGATTTGCATCTTTTGCGGATCAACCCAGCCCTCTATAACATAATCAACGTCACGCGGAATATATAACGGTGTTGTCATAGATTTTACAAGCTTTGCCGATTTTTTTGTGATAAGTCCATACATCAGAAGCTCATTAACACCATAAGGAAGCGGAGCCGTGGCACACCATGTATAAAGCGGATCTCCGCCTATACAGATACTAACAGGCATTTTGACGTTAGCTCTTTTATATTGATCAAAAAAGTGAGATGAATCTTTATGAATCTGCCAATGCAGACCTAAATGGTTTTTATCATAAATCTGCAATCTGTACATTCCAAGATTGACCATATCCCCATCAAGACTTTGCGTATAAACTTGTCCCATTGTGATAAACGCTCCGCCGTCTTGTTCCCAAGTAGTTAAAATCGGCAATTTAAAAAGATCGATATCTTTGCCTAGATATTTAACCTCTTGACATTCGCCTTGTGATTTTAACCGTTTTGGAAATATATTTTTTAATGAAAACAGATTTGTAGCCATTGAGAATTTATCTTTTAATCCCTTTGGCGGTTTTAAATGCAAAAGCTTTGTTATCTCATCTGCAACAGATTCTATATCTCTTCCAAAAAGCAATTTACATCTCTCATAAGAGCCAAACAAATTCATCAAAACAGGCTCACTAAACCGGTATTCTTTGTTTGTAACATTTGTAAAAAGCAGCGCTTTGCCGCCATTATGATTTTTAACCTCAGCATACGCTATATGCGCTGCTTCAAGATAGATATCAACCGGTTTGTCTATGATTTGCACTTCATTATGCATTTTTAGTATCTGTATGGTTTGTTGCATGTAAAACTTACCCTATAAACTCATATCTGATGCCATGATTTCTGCGCGACGTAAAAGCTCTTTTGCGCCTCGGTCTATAAACTCATCTGCTAAAGCCGTGCCGATAGTTTTAAAATCCTGCTTTTTAATTACTTTTTTATCATGTAAAATCTCAGAGCCGTCGGGCAAGCCTAAAGCGGCTCTCACTTGCAATGTATCACTATCTAAAAATGATGCGTTCACACCTATTGGAACCTGACATCCGCCCTCAAGACGGTCAACAAAATCACGCTCAATAGTAGTTTCTATCATAGAATCTTCATCTGCCAATTTAGCGATAATCTCTAAGACTTTTGCATCATTAACAGCTTCAATACCTAACGCTCCCTGCCCCATTGAAGGCACTATCTCATCTAGCGGAATATTGTATAAATATTTTACGCTATCTTTAAAGCCTAGACGATTTATGCCCGCACTGGCTAAAATAATAGCGTCATATTCACCGTTTTGAAGCTTTTTAATTCGCGTATCTACATTTCCGCGTAAATCTTTTATAATAAGATCCGAACGCATGGCAGATATTTGCATTTTACGCCTAAGAGATGATGTGCCAATTACCGCACCTTGCGGTAAAGAGCTGATATTGGGATATTTAAATGACAAAAGTGCGTCACGACAATCTTCGCGTTTGGTAATAGCGCCCAAAGTAAATCCATCAGGCAAAATAGTCGGAACATCTTTTAAAGAATGGACAGCCAAATGAGCTTCGCCTCGCAGCATAGCTTCTTCAAGCTCTTTTAAAAACAACCCTTTTCCTCCAATTGCTGATAGTGGTTTATCTACAATCTTGTCGCCTGTAGTTATGATAACTTTAAGTGATATATCAATATTCGGATTTTGCCTCTTTAAAATATCTTTTATATGGTTTGACTGCCAAAGAGCCAACTTGCTTCCTCGCGTAGCAATGATGAACTCTTGCATTATTCAACCACCTTCACTTCTTTATATCTATTTTTAGTGGGATCCATAACACCGTTAAAAAAGAATGTCGGAGTACCTCTTACCATTAGCTTCGCACCCAAATGCTCATCATGCTTTAGGGCATCTTTAACCATAACGGAGCTAATATCTTGTAAAGTTACATGTACACCTAGTTGTTTATTAAATTCATCTAAAATCTTTTGCTGATTTGTTTGGTCGATATTCATTTTCAGTCCGTATAACCGTAAAATAATTGATTTATCTCCGCGTAACTCAAGATATATCGCCGCTTTTACAATAGTAGGCGATGCGGGGTGCAACAGCGTTAGGGGAAAATTGTAATAATAAACCGCAAATGTTTTTGGATACTTACTCATGTATCTAAGCGCAGGCGGTACAAATTCTCTACAAAATGGGCATAGTGGATCTGAAAAAATAGCTACTTTATATTTTGCATCTGCATCACCGTACAACAAATTGCTTTTTGCATAATAGCTGTTTTTAAATTTTGGAGTAATGAGATAATTTATCTTTTCTCCACTTTTGAGGCTTATAAACTGTGTAGTTAGATAACCGTCTTTAGCAAAATAAACGGATCTTTGTGTAACAGTTTTCTCTTGACCTCTTACCTTTGCCTTAGCATGAAAAGCAACCATGTAAGCAGTCCAGCCTTTAGGATGACTTAGTGCTTTGTGACCAACTATCTTGATACTTAAATCACTGATGTTTGGATTGTGGCTAATTCTGTTTTTTAAAAAAGAGAGCACCTGCTTAGTTTGAATATCCCGGCTCTGTGCATACACACTGCTTAAAAGCAAACTACTTGCTAGAATTATGCTTGTTAATAATTTCGACATCGATAACATCATCTTCCTTTGTATTTAGATTTGACTTGCACGATTTTACACTAAAATAATTAACCAGTATCGCGGTAAAAAGCGGAAATTGCAAAGCTATGCCTATCATATCAGATAAAAAACCGGGCAAAATAAGCAAAATTGCACCTATGATGCTAAACAGATTAAGTCGCTCAAACTCTTCCCAATCTATACTGCTGTATGATACAGTCCGTAAATTCTGTATAAATACATTTTTAAAGTTAAGCAAAATAGCAAACCCCGCAACAGCCGAGGCTATAATCTCTAAAAATGTCCATATTGGACCTATAAAAGATGCTATTTCAACAGTGACAAAAACTTCTAAAAAAAGATATACTAAAAAATAAACCATCTATATCTCTTTAAGCAGATAATCAAATATCTCCTCTTTTTTAATATCTGTTTTTTGCAATGACTCACGCCTTAAGAGCTGAACACAACCATTTTGTAACTCTTTACCTATTATAACCGTGTATGGAAATCCTATAAGCTCCGCATTTTTCATTTTATAGCCAAACCTCTCTTTTGTATCATCTAGTAAAACATTGATACCATTTTTCTGGCAAAATTTATACAACTGTTCTGCAAAATTCAACTGCTCCTGATTTTTAATATTTGATACCATTATATTGACAACAAAAGGAGCACTTTGTTTAGTCCAAATCATACCTTTTTCATCATGATGTTGTTCAATAATGGCAGCAATTAATCGGCTCACACCCATACCGTATGTGCCCATTATAAAAAATTCTGACTGTCCGTTACTATTTAAAAATTCTGCTTTTAAAGCTTTAGAGTATGTTGTGCCTAGTTTAAAAATATGACCTACTTCTATACCCTTTTTATACCCTAAAACACCACCGCATTTAGGGCATTTATCACCCTCTTTTACCTCAATGATATCGGCATATACGTCGGTTTTAAAAATTGACATATCCATGCCCTTGTAATGATAATCTACCTCATTAGCTCCACAGATCATATCCGTCTCACTCATCAAATCATTATCGACTATCATGCGTATTTTTAATTCCCCCATAGGACCCATAAATCCGACAGACAACTCTTTAGCCTTAAGCTCATCTTCATCTACATCAACAATATCTAATCCACCAACAGCATTAAGCGCTTTACTCTCTTGCAGAGTGTCATCTCCTCTTAGAAAAAATAAAACAATCTCCTCATTATCATCAAAAATAATCTTTTTTGCGACCGTTTTAACAATACGACCTGGAGTGGTTTTAAAATAGGTACTTAATTCATCTATTGTTTTGATGTTTGGCGTATGAACTTTTTGCAGTTTTATAGATGATTGGCTTTTATCAATTGAGCTTTTAGCTCTTGTGGCGGCTTCTATATTTGCCCCGTACTCACAACTACTGCACACCACCAAGGTATCTTCTCCGCTGTCAGCTAAAACCATCAACTCTTTAGAGCCGCTTCCGCCTATTGCTCCGCTATCGGCTTCAACAACACGGTAGGATAACTCAAGCCTATCTAAAATTTTTTTGTATGATGCTTCAACAGCATCAAATTCATGGTCCAAATCCTCATAGCTCTGATGAAAACTGTAACCATCTTGCATAACAAATTCGCGACCTCTCATAAGACCAAAACGCGGTCTGGCCTCATCTCTGAATTTTGTTTTTATCTGATACAAATGCAGAGGAAGTTGTTTATAGCTTGTCACTTTATTGCGTATAAGATTAACCATCATCTCTTCATGCGTCGGACCAAGGACAAAAAGATTATCTTTTCTGTCTTTAAAACGTAAAAGCTCTTTTCCAAACTTCTCAATTCTACCACTCTCTCCCCAAAGTTCTGCAGGAGTTACAAAACTAAGTTCAACCTCTTGAGCACCTATATGCCCAAGCTCTTCTTTAATAATAGTTTCTATATTATTTAATACCATCTTGCCTAGCGGTAAAAGATTATACAATCCGCTAGCAACTTGTGCTATAAAACCGCCACGTATCAATAATGCATGGCTAGCAAGCACTGCATCTGATGGAGCCTCTTTGCTTGTAGGTGCATATAAATTTGACATTTTCATCATTAACCTTTTAACATATGTTCACATTTATACTCATTTAAAAGTACCGCATCATCTTCATTTAATAGATATTTCATAGACTCAATAATAGTATCGGCATCGCTTTGATAAGAAATTTCTCGAAGCCTACATGTAAAGTCATGCAAAAATCTTTTTAACACTTGCCTATTCATCTTCAAAAGTTCTCGTCGGTACTCTTTTGGGATATATTTTTTATCTATAACGCGTGATGTCTCTGCTACTGCTGCATATTCAGCTTTTAAGTAAAGATGTTTAATGATAGGTTCTATAGATAATGTCTTCAGCCATTCATAAAATTCCATAGTCTTGCGACCGATTATCCTATAAGACACTTGTGCTTCATCCTCACGCTTATGAATATTATTATCTACAATAGATTTCAAATCATCAATATGAAAGAGTCGTATGTTTTTCAATTTTTGACAATTTATATCTCTTGGAACAGCCATGTCAAACCAAAAACGCTTATATGGACACTCCTTGATATCTTTATCGGTAATTAACGCTTCAGAAGATGATGTAGCAGTGAATATAATCTCAAAATCATTAAATACGGATAAAAAATGCTCAAACTCTATAACCTCTATCTCATACCTAGATGCCAATTTTATTGCATGCTCATAAGTTCTGTTTGTGAGATAAACTTTAACATTATGCGCTATTAGATGCTTAATGGTGATCTCAGACATCTCCCCTACTCCGACAACTAAAGCCTTTTTGCCATATAGTTTGGGTAATGCATTTTGCAAAGTTGCAACCGCCACGCTGGCAATAGATACAGGCCTAACGGATATATTGGTACCGTTTCGCACCTCAGCGGCACATTTAAAAGCAAAGTGCATAGCACGTGAGAGTTTTTGCCCGCACATCCCGTAATCAAAAGATGTTCTAAATGCATCTTTGAGCTGACCTGTGATTTGTGTCTCACCCACAATCAAAGAATCTAAAGAGGAAGCAACACTAAAGAGATGGTGAATAGCTCCTTGATCATCAAATATATCGGCTCTGCCTTCTAGTTCCTCGATCGCTATATTGGTTCTTTTATTTATAAGCATAAAGATATGCTGGGTTGCGGACATAATGCTGCTGCAACTGACAAAAATTTCCATACGATTACATGTAGATATCAAAATACTTTCATTAACACTTGAGGAGCTATTTAGTTTCTCAAGACAGTCTAATTGTTCTTCTTGTGAAAACGATAATTTCTCTCTTATGCCAATAGCCGAATTTTTATAACTAAAACTAATAATTAAATAATGCATCAATAGCTTCTTTGTATCATTTTATCTAAAATGTTGATTAGTTCCACATTATCAAAAACCGCTTCGCCGGCTTCTTTTGTCAGACGCTTTGCCAACTCAAACGACTTATCAATAGCATGATGTTTTTTCATAGCATTTAAAATCCACAACGACTCATCAGGGCTTAACTCTTTTGCATGTAATGATTTTAAGCGCTCTTTTGCCTTATCATCCAAAGCTTTATACAGATATATATAAGGTAAAGTACACTTACCCTCTTTAAAATCACTCATAACCGGCTTACCCAATGTTTTTTCATCAGATGTAATATCTAAAATATCATCGATAATCTGAAAAGAAAGTCCAAGGTTTTTTCCATATAATCCGTAAGCATCTTTATCATCACCCATTAGTAAAGCAGCTGAAGCAGTTGACGCTTCAATAAGCGAGGCTGTTTTAAGATAAAGCATCTCAAGATATTTCTGTTCATTATCGTTAAAAGATTTTGCAAGTTCTACATCCATCATCTCACCAACAGACAATAAAACAACGGCTGATGACAATGTATAAGCAATCTCATGTGAAAAAAATGTCAGCGAAGAAAAAGCTTTAGCATACAATATATCCCCTAACATGATTGCCTTTTTACTTCCATCGGTTGCATTTACACAACTCCTGCCGCGTCTAATAGTTGCTTCATCTATAACATCATCGTGCAACAAGCTGGCAGAGTGTATCATTTCGACAATTGCGCCAAGCAAGGGTGCGTGCGGATTGTCTTTAGCGATAGTTAATATAAGTTTAGCGCGCAGACGTTTACCGCCCATCAAGACGGGTAGATGATGGTTTATCTCTTCATAATTAATCTCTTTGACTAATTTGTTTATCTCTTTATCAACTTGTTCGATCATATCGCTTTTGCTTCCTTATTTTACAAACTTCAATCTAACCATATCGGTTTTATCAAATAGATAAAAGAAAAATATAGCCTTATGCGTCATCTCATTAAACTTTTTAAACTGTAAAATTATATATGGTAAAACATTATAGCCCACGGCTACATTACTTAGATCTAATTTTATGCTATTTTGATTATAGTCATCATCTCTTAAAAGATATTGGTTGCTCTTTTTGCGATATGTCATAAACAAAACTATCCTATGACCTTTAAAAAGCGTCCATCTTAATCTTAACAAATGTTTAAAAGAGGCATATTTTACAACAATTTCCTGAGTCTGATTCTTTTTTAACTCAAATTTATATTTAAATTTATACATCTGGGCATCTAAACGACCTCCAAGCAGTATTAACATAATAAAAATTGATAGAAAAGAATACATGTATTATTCGTTTTGGGTTAAAATATTGCCCATAGATTCTATAAATAAGCTCTTCATTTTAGTATCAACATCATCTTGATTTTTAAACCGATACTCTAACAACTTTTTATCAATAAGCTCAGGATCTTCTTGTTGCATCAACTCCAAAATAGCTAATCTCTCGATTAACCGCTCAAGCTCAGATTCTACTAAACCACGATTGGCATTAAAAACTATATCTAAAAACTTACTTCTAGGAGAACCCATAAAAATATCATCTTCATCCTCAAAGATATTATACATCATTAATCCATTTTTTTGATAATTATATCACGTAAACTCTTATAAAGATATATAAATAAAAAAGCATATCAATTTTACAAAACAGTCTGCAAAAATCTTTGTAATATAATCTGAGCCGAGATGGAATCTATCCTGCCGTCTCGCTTTTGCTTTATCTTGCCTTTTAGTATCTCTTTTGCTTCAACAGATGTACCGCTTTCATCTTGCAAAATAACATTACCTTTAAAGCTTAACAGCGATACAAAATGATTCACCCGTCTTTGCATCTCCTCTTGCGCGCTTCCTCCCATTGGTATGCCTACAACCAAAATATCTGCTCCGTACTTCTTAAGAATATCATCAACCTCCCCGGCAGCTTGATTTCTATTTTTTCTTTGTATGGCATCAAGAGGAATTACTAAGTCTTTAGATACGCAACACGCAACACCTATGCGCCTTAAGCCAAGATCTATCGCTATATACTTCATCTATTTTCCAAGACAAAAACTGCCAAACATCTTATCAAGCATCTCATCGTTTTCAAATGCCTTAGTAATTGAGCTTATAGCATGAATGGCTTCGGTAATGCAGAATGAAAAGATTTCCAACTCTTGATCAAGTAAATGCCCTTTGGCATCTGTAATTGCCTGCATTGCTTTTGATACAGCCTCAATCTGACGTAAAGAAACAAGCATAGTCTCATCTGAGAAATTATTTTTATCTAGTATCGCTTGCAGCTTATCTATTAGTTTTCTTGCATTTTCTTTAGAATTTTGCTTTATATAATCAAACTCGGATAATTTACTTAGGTCAAAATGGTTATCAAGATCTATCTTATTCAAAATAGCGATTATCTCTTTTTTTGTTTTATACTGCTTTAAGATACGCAGTATCTGTACATCTTCATCATCAAAAGCTCTGGAATTATCAAACAAGGCGATAACGATATCACTCTTATCTATCGCCTCAATAGAGCGCTCTATGCCGATGCGCTCTATTTCATCATCTGCCTCTCTAATACCTGCGGTATCTATGATACGAACAAGATGTGTACCGATTTTGACCGACTCTTCAATAGTATCACGGGTAGTCCCCGCTATCTCGCTGACAATTGCACGATTATAATTTAAAAGCATATTAAGAAGTGAGCTTTTACCCACATTTGGACGACCGACAATGGATACTTTAAAGCCCTGCATAAGACCTTCTCTTGATTTACTCGCCTGCAGAGTGTCGGCTAAACTTGCATGTAGGGCGTTTAGTTTAGATATCATCTGCTCTATCAAATCTTTTGGCAAATCCTCTTCCGCGTAATCTATGCTTACCTCAGAATATGCTAAAACGTATAGCAGCTCATCTCGTATATTATCAACATATCTCCCAAGTGAGCCTCTTAATTGTGTAGCTAAAATTTTTACGGCATCATCGCTTTTTGCTTCTATTAACGCCGCAATAGCCTCTGCTTTACTTAGATCAATTTTATTATTTAAAAATGCGCGCTTGCTAAATTCGCCCGGGTTAGCTAAGCGAGCATCATAGCCCAACACGGTTTTTAAAACAAGCTGGGCTACTATAAAACCTCCATGGCACTGCACTTCGACAATATCTTCACCGGTAAAGCTGTGCGGTGCTTTAAAATATAAAAAAATAGCTTCATCTATAATGCTGTTATCAGCTGCATAAACAGGTAGTAAAGTAGCATATCTTGGAGCAAAAGTGTCTGCATGTGATAATTTTTTTGCAATATCTAAAGAGTTGATGCCACTTATGCGAATGATAGACACAGAGCCTACTCCGTGTGCAGTGGCAACGGCACATATCGTTTCATTCATAACATGTCAATATTGACTATGATAGTCATTTATAACAATAAATTTTAGATTATCACGAGTAGTACGAACGGATATATATTTATCTGGATAGCTAAGACGCAACTGCTTTAGCGCGATTTGAATCAATACGCCGTCTAGTATTTTTGTCTGAGCATGCCCTTGCTTGTCTATTATGGCACAAACACCTGACAAATACCTTGAGACCGCATCTTCTTGATTAGTTAAAAATTCTGCTATTTCTAAGCGAAGTTGGAGCTGATATTTTGAATTTATCCAGTTAAATATCATATATGAGAGTGCTTTATACCTATACCCCTCTTTTCCTATAAGAAGTGCAGCATCTTCGCCGTTAAATTCTACTAGCAAAGTGTCTTCATTGTACATTCTAACTTCAACTGGTCCAATATCAAAACAAATTTTAGAAAAAAGGCTGTTGATCTCCTTTTTAATAATAACTGCCACCTGCTTATAGCGCAGCTCATCATCAGGTTCATCATCTTGAGGTGTCAGATAAAGCTCACCCAAATCATCATCCAAGTCATCATCTTGTCCGCTAACAAAAGAGACAGGTAAGATAGTGTCTGTGAAATGCTCTTTGTGAGTATCGGATGCTTTTGCTTTTATCTCCTTTTTAGATACCAATCTTTTAGGCTCTTTTTGCTCTGGATCTTCTTGCTCTGGCTTGTTTTGCTTTGGCTGCTCTTGTCTTTTTGGCTCCTGTTCGGGGTGCTCTTGCTTTGCCTCTTCTTCTCTTGCTGGCTCTTTTTTAGACGCTATAATAATTACCGGCTTTTTAAATAAACCGAAAATCCCTCGGCTTGGATATTGTATGACTTCTACCGTAACCTCGGTTAAGGAGCATTTAAAATGTGCAGTTGCTTCTTGATAAGCATCTTCTAGTGATTTAGCTTCAATTTTAATCATTTTAGTTTCTCCACAGACTTCTCATCATCAGGTTGCTTAAAAGTTGCAAACTTTCTATTTACCATATATTGTTGAGCGATAGATGCAAGATTGTTTGTTAACCAGTAAAGCACCAATCCAGCAGGAAAAGTTATGAAGAAAAATGTAAAAATTACCGGTATATATTTAAATACTTTTGCCTGAAGCGGATCTGTAAAATTATTTGGTGTAATATGTTGCTGAAAAAACATTGTAGCGCCCATCAAAATCGGCAAAATATAAAAATGATCCATCTGCCCTAAGTTATGCACCCACAAAATCCAAGGAGCTCCCTGAAGTTCAGGCGTGTTAAATATTAGTCTATACATGGCATAAAATATCGGTATCTGTAAAACCATAGGCAAACAACCCCCAAGAGGGTTTACTCCATGTTTTTTATACTCCTGCATTACAGCTGCGTTAACCCTTTGAGCATCTCCTTTATATTTCGCTTGTAACGCTTTTACTTTTGGGGCTACCAGTTTCATTTTTTGCATTGAAACCATCCCTTTATATGTTAGCGGATACAATACAAGACGGACTAAAACAGTAAGAGCTACAATCGCCCATCCCCAGTTGCCAAAGATAGAATAAAGCCATGCAAGCACTAAAAATAAAGGACGTGCTGCAAAAGTAAACCATCCATACTCTATAGTATTTACAAGAAGCGGATTTAAAGATTTTAGAGTTTCATAGTTTTTAGGACCTAAATACCCTTGTAGTTGCATTTTTTTTGAACCACTTATATAAACTAGTGGATTATTTTTTACTCCCGGTACAACGGTAACAATTGCATTTTTTTTGATATTATAAAAAATGTCGCCAAAATATTGGTCAAATGCCGATACAAAATGAACATCGTGAAAAATATGTTTAACTTTAGCATCGCCATCCTCAAAAATTTTATTCTTACCGTCACCGTAATATATCATGGTGCCCTCTACGGTCATCATTTTAGCTTTTACCATCGGACGCTGTCCAAGACCGATAGAGTATTTTATATCTTTTGATAAAGCAACATCAACACTATAATGTCCGTTACTATAAAAGGTTATCTTTTTTGTGACCGTCAAAGATGGTAACTGTTGAATAAGCGTAACCGATTTTGCTCCATTTTTTACATCAATCTCATGCGCTGTGGCTTCATATGCAATTTTTGCTGCCTGTTTATTTAAAGCCGCATTATCAAAACGTATTACCAAAGGTTTTTCGCCATTTTGTTCTATTAATTGAGTCGGATTGCCTTTTTTAGTGATATACTTTTTAGCCAGTAAAACCATCGAAGATATTCGCCCTAGTGTATCGATTTTTAGTATATATCTTTTTGATTTTACGACCACTAAGGTATCAGATTTGCTTGGAGTTACATGTACTTTTTTTAAACCGCTGTTTGTAGCTAACGCTTTAGCTTCAGAAAATAAACTCGTATGTTTCGTTTGCAGGCTTTGTTTAGCGGTGTTATGTACGGTTTTTGTTGCTTTATAAGGAAACAAATAACCATAACCAATAAAAAAAACAAATGAAATTGCTACAGCCAGGATTAATCTTTGATTTGACGTTAATTTTTCAAACACTTTTTGCCTTTATACTTAAAATTTTTAATTATATAATAACGATTCTTCTTGTTTGGTACCAGCCAATATTTAATTAGACAAATATCCATCTTTTTAGGACAAAGGTTCAGATTGTTTAAGACTGGATATTCAATACCGCCCTCAAAAAATTGATTACAACGCAGTATTCTAGTAAAAGAGTGATAAAAAGCACTTGAAAGTGAATTATTTTCAAATTCCCACTTAGCATATTCGCTACATGTAGGATAAAATCTACAGCTTCCAAAGCCTAGCAGAGTAAAAAAGCGTTGATAAAGAGCTAAAACAGAAAGTAAAAAATTACGAATCATTTTTTTACCAAACCGACTTTTCTTGATATTGCTGTAAAATTAGCTTCCAATTTAGTAAAATCTATATCTTTTAGTTCACTCTTTGCCACTAAAACATAATATCCGTCTTGAAGTGATTCTGAATATTGATAAAAAAGCGCTCTCATTCTTCGCTTGAGGCGATTTCTAATAACAGCTCCTCCAACTTTTTTTGATGCAGTAAAACCGACTTTAAGGGTATGTTTTTTATGAAGATAAAAGAGGAGAAATCCAATAAAATGGATCCGCTTGCCCCTTTTGTAAATATATTGAAACTCTTTATGCTCTTTTATTAGAGCAAAACGACCTATACAGTCAATGACTTACGCCCTTTACGGCGACGCGCATTGATAATCTTACGTCCGTTTTTAGTAGCCATGCGGGTTCTAAAACCATGAGTACGCTTACGCGGCGTATTATGTGGCTGATACGTTCTTTTCATGCCAAATCCTCTATTAAATTTTAAGTCTGAAATTATAGTAAAATTTTGCTTAAATGCTTGTTAAGCATACCTTATGTAAAAAATGCAACACTTTAGTTGTTTATTTATGCGCAACCACAACTTCCACTACACCATCTTTAGCATCAAACGTTACTTGTGAGCCTTCAATTACTTCTCCACTTAAGATAAGATCAGCCAATCTATCTTCAACAATCTCATACAAAGCTCTTTTTAACGGTCTTGCACCATACACCGGATCAAATCCGGCTTTAGCGATAAACTCTTTAGCGCTAGGCGTCAATATTAAAGTGATGTCGCGCTCTTTTACTTTTTGCTCAATATCTTTAAAGAAGATATCCACAATACCTTCGATCTGTTTACTGCCTAAAGGATTAAATATAATAATATCATCCAGTCTGTTTAAAAACTCAGGTTTAAAAGCGAGCTTTAAATCTCCCATAACAGCGTCTTGCATCTTATCATAATTATCATTTAACGACATTATTTTATCGCTTGCTATATTGCTGGTCATTACAATAATGGTATTTGTAAAATCGACTGTAACACCCTTGTTATCAGTTAGACGTCCATCATCTAGTACCTGTAGCAGTATATTAAAAACATCAGAATGAGCTTTTTCAATCTCGTCAAGCAAAATTACGCTGTATGGTTTTCGCCTGACAGCCTCCGTTAACTGTCCGCCTTCATCATAACCGACATATCCTGGAGGCGCACCGACAAGACGAGACACGGCATGTTTTTCCATATATTCACTCATATCAATTCTTATCATTGCATCTTCACTGTCAAATAAAAATTTTGCCAGTGTTTTAGCCGTCTGGGTTTTACCCACGCCCGTAGGTCCTAAGAATAAAAAGCTGCCTATTGGTCTATTTTGATCACTCAGGCCTGCTTTGTTTCGCTTAATCGCTCTTGAGACTGCATGTGTAGCGCGTTCTTGGCCGATGACAGACTTGTTTAGTTCCTCTTCTACATGTATGATTTTATCTTTTTCGCTTTGAAGCATTTTACTTACTGCAATTCCAGTCCATCTACTGACGATTGAAGCTATCGCATCTTCATCTACGCTATTTTTTAGCAAAGTACCCTCACTTTGCATCTTTTTCCATTTTTCCTGAAGTGATTGCTCCTCTTGGATCAATTTAGGCACCACTCCATATTCAATCTCTGCTGCTTTATTGTATTCGCCGTTATTTTTTGCCAAATCAGCTTCACGTTTTTTTGCTTCTATATCCGACTTAGTGGAAGCTATTTTTTCAAATATCTCTTTTTCATGCTCAAATTGAGACTCAAGCTCACGCTGTTTTTCTTTTGCATCAGCAAGCTCTTGCTCTATCTCTTGCAGACGTTTTTCATGGTTTTCGGACTCTTCCATCTTTAATGCTTCTTTTTCCACTTGCAATTCCTGAGCTCTACGCTTAACAAATGCAAGCGCATTTGGTTCACTTTCAATCTGCATTTTAAGTTCAGCTGCGGCTTCATCAATCAAGTCTATAGCTTTATCGGGTAAAAATCTGTCTGAGATGTAACGATGACTCAATTTTGCAGCTGCAACCAATGCTGAATCAGATATCGTAATATTGTGAAATGTCTCTAAATTATCTTTGATACCGCGTAATATTTGCAGTGCCTGATTAACACTTGGCTCATCTACGCTAATAGGCTGAAAACGTCTTTGCAAAGCTGCATCTTTTTCAAAATATTTTCTATACTCTTTTAAAGTCGTGGCTCCTATAGTTCGCAACTCTCCTCTGGCTAATGCAGGTTTTAAGATATTTGCCGCGTCCATACTTCCTTCACTGGCACCAGCACCAATTATAGTATGTATCTCATCTATAAAAAGTATTATATTCGTACTTTTTTTCACTTCATCAACGACAGCTTTTAATCTGTCTTCAAACTCACCGCGATATTTTGCACCGGCTATCAATGAGCTCATATCCAAAGCTATTAATCGCTTGTTTTGTAAAGAAAGCGGAACCTCTTTATTGAAAATTCTCTGAGCCAATCCTTCTACTAAGGCAGTTTTACCTACACCCGGTTCACCTAGTAAAATCGGATTGTTTTTTGTCTTTCTTATTAATATCTGCATAGTACGATTTATCTCTTCATCACGTCCAATGACCGGTGAGAGTTTACCCTCAGTTGCCTGCTTGGTTAAGTCTATGCCATATTTTGATAATGCTTCAAGATTCTCATCAGCAGTTTGAGACTCTATCTTTTGACCACCGCGAAATGATTCAAGAGTCTTAGCAAGCTCCATGGTATCCACATATTTACCCAATATCTCTTTAAACGGGACTTCATCTATATTACCTATTAAGTAACTATCCACCGCCAAAAACGAATCGCCGTTTTTAGTCATCTGGGCAGCTCCACGTTGCAGGGAATCTGCAAATTTCTTAGAAAGTCTAATGCTCTCTTTTGTAACTGATGATGAAGTTGGTAGTTTTTCTGCCATGCTCCTAACATCAAGCTCAATTGCCGTTTTGTCAATATTCATTTTATTTAATGCTTGATTTAATGCTGAATTGGAATTAGTAAGTAAAGCCCATAAAAAGTGAATCGGATCGACTTCCATATTTTTATTGTGCAAAGCCAGTGATACAGACGACTCTATCGCTTCTGTCATATTGTGTGTTAATTTTTCAAAAATATTATCCATAATGTTTTCCTTTAAATTTAATAGTTAGATTATATCATATTGAGTCTATTAATGTCAAGTCTTGTGAGTCTATTTATATAAGTAATAATTTATTTTGAATATATTGTCTTATTAATGAGTTTTTAGTATAATTCAAATGATATAAAAATTAAATTTAAAAAATGGGTCTTTTATGTTCAAAAGAAAATTTTATCTACTTACTCTAGCATCCGTTATGGTTGCCTTTGGTTTGGCTATGCCTTCTTCATTATATGCAAATGTTTCACAACAACAATTAAAAGAGACCGCCCGCTTGAAGGCATTGGAAAAGTTTACGCGTGTTGTCAATATTGTCCAAAAATATTATGTTAATAAAGAATCTTTAAATACAATAATAAACAAATCTCTAAAAGGATTGATGACAAATCTTGATCCCCATTCTGCATTTTTAATAAAGCAAAGCTATAAAAATCTACAAACAGAAACCAGCGGTGAATTTGGAGGCTTGGGAATTAGTGTGGGCATGAAGAGCCACATGCTTACAGTCATTGCGCCTATACAAGGCACTCCTGCGTATAAAGCAGGTATCAAACCCGGTGATATCATCTTAATGATAAACAATAAATCTACCATTGGTATGAATATCAATAATGCAGTTAAACTAATGCGCGGAAAAATAGGTACTCCTATTAATATAACCGTTTATAGAAAAGGCGCAGCAAAACCTATCAAAATTCATATTATTCGCGGATTAATCAAAATACAATCTGTTTATACCAGACAAATAGGTAAAAATATTTTATATATAAAAATAACAAGCTTTGATCAACATGTCGTACCGAGTGTAAAAAAAGCTCTAAACAAATACGGACATACGGACAAGGGTATCGTCTTAGATCTTAGAAACAACCCTGGCGGATTGCTAAATCAAGCAGTCGGACTTGTAAATATGTTTGTAAAACATGGCATTATTGTTTCACAAAAAGGGCGACTTAAATCTGAAGATGAGATATATAAAGCAAATCCTGCAAAATTTATGACAAATTTACCTATTGTTGTTTTAATTAACGGAGGCACGGCAAGTGCTGCAGAGATCACATCAGGCGCACTTCAAGACCATAAACGCGCAATCATTATTGGACAAAAAAGTTTCGGCAAAGGAAGCGTGCAGGTTGTACTGCCTATTGCTAAAGATCAGGCTGTCAAATTAACTATTGCGAGATATTACTTACCAAGCGGAAGAACGATACAAAATATCGGTATTACACCTGATGTAGAGGTCAAACCCGGAGAAATTAAAACCTATAAAGGCGGATTTGATATAAAAGAGGTTGACCTACAAGATCATCTCAAAGCTATATTACTTAAAGATTCCAAACAATATAAATTAGACCATGACCATAATAAAAGCATTAAGAAAAAAGATAGCAATAAAAAAATAAAAATAATTACGCAACAACAGCTAAGAAAAGATGCTCAACTCCAAGTTGCAGTTGATATTATGAAAGCGCTAATAATAACCAAAGGAACACATTAGATGCAAAAAGGAAAACTTGTTTATGAAGGAAAAGCCAAAAAGCTTTTTTCTACAGATGATGATGAATTATTAATTTCTGAGTTTAAAGATGATTTAACTGCATTTAACGGTGAGAAAAAATCTAGTGAAATAGGCAAAGGTGCGTTAAACAATAAAATATCCGTTGAACTGTTTAAGTTACTACAAAGTCATGGCATTCCTACCCACTTTGTGAAAATGATAGACGATAATCATATGCTTCATAAAAAGACTGATGTAATTTTAATTGAAGTGATTGTCAGAAATATTGCCACAGGGAGTTTAAGCAAAAACCTAGGCATAAAAGACGGTACAATTTTGCCTTTTACTCTTGTAGAATTTGATTATAAAAATGATGCATTAGGAGATCCAAAGTTAAATGATCAACATGCTTTACTTTTGGGTCTTGTTGATTTTCAAGATGAACTAGACAAACTGCGTAGAATGGCTAAACAGATAAATGATATACTTCGTCCATATTTTGCCAAAAAAAATCTAAATCTTGTTGATTTTAAATTAGAGTTTGGAAAAGACAGTAGCGGAAATATTATTGTTATCGATGAAATATCGCCCGATAATTGTCGTTTTTGGGATATGACAACAAAAGAGAAGCTTGATAAAGATCGTTTCAGACAAGGTCTTGGCGGTTTAAGTATGGCTTATCAAGAAGTTCTAAATAGAATACTAGGATAAAACTATGACTGCTACAATAAATATTTTTTTAAAAAAAGGCGTTCTTGATGCGCAGGGCAAAGCTGTGTTTCATGCACTAAAATCACTGCATTTTGATACAATACAGGATGTTAAAATAGGAAAACGAATTATTCTTGATCTTGATACACAAGATTACAATCAAGCTAAGGAAGATGTAACTAAAATGTGTGAAGAACTTCTTGCAAATACGGTTATCGAAAATTATAAGATAGAAAATATAAAATGAAAGCAGCAATTTTACAGTTTCCAGGTACCAACTGTGAGTACGATACGCAATATGCTCTAAATAAATTGGGTGCGCAAACAGCTATAGTATGGCATAAAGATACCGTTTTACCGAAAAATACCGACTTTATTGTATTAGCCGGTGGATTTAGTTACGGAGATTATCTAAGATGCGGTGCCATTGCAAAGTTTTCTCCGATTATGAGCAGTGTGATAGATTTTGCCAAAGACGGCGGACATATACTTGGTATATGTAATGGTTTTCAAATACTAACAGAGATAGGTCTTTTGCCCGGTGCTTTGAAGCGTAACGATAAGCTTCATTTTATATCTCGTCATCATAAACTCAAGGTTATATCTAATAACAATAGTTTTTTAAATAAATTCCAAATCAATGAGACTGTAAATATACCTATAGCGCATCATGACGGGAGTTATTATATAGATGAAGCATCTTTAAAAGAGCTATATGATCATGATCAGGTTTTACTAAAATATGTTGATCAAAATAACCATGATACAAGTCCAAACGGTTCTACCGACTCAATTGCAGGCATATGCAATAAAAATAAAAATATATACGGCTTAATGCCGCATCCTGAACGTGCTGTGGAAAAACTCCTTGGCAGTGACGATGGAGTTAAAATGCTAGAGGGTTTTTTTAACGCGTGATTAGATTTTTTATCTCTTTTATATTCTTTACTGCCATCTCATATGCCCAGTCAGCATCGGTGGCTACGGGCAATATAAATGACATCAATATTTCTAATACAAAAATTATCTATTGGTCTTACAATTCTATCCCAAAGCGTATCATTAACGGACAAATATATCCTGTCTCAATTAAATATATTATCACTAACCCAAAATTTACATCTTTGCGATACACATTAAACCAAACACACGCAACACTAACTCCTATACGCTCCCAATCCGGTATTTATCACATAGATACTCTTTATCTGTATGATTCTAACAATAGTCAATACACTCCCCCAATCACTGCAACAGCTGTCAATAGAGAAACAAATTCATCATATCCTACAACAGCACAACTACAGCCACAACGACTAAACGTAATCACGCTTAATCCACCTAAAAATTTTTCAGGAGTTATCGCAGATAATTTTAAAGTAACAAATTACAAAACAACGACATATGATAACCAATCTAATATTTTATTATTTTTTGCAAAAGCGCTTCATTCAAACTTAAAAGTAATCCACTTTAAAAATATTACAAAACAAGGATTAGAATCTCTTGATGAAAATAGATCGGGGGAATCTACTGCCATATATTATTTAATTATTAACAAAAATCTTGAAAATTTTAATTTTACTTATTTTAATTTGAATAATCAAAATTATCAAAAAATCTCCATTCCCATAAAGGTGATAAGCGATACGGTAAGCACACAAACAAACATCTCGCCGGTAACAGACCAACACACCGTTATAAAATTGGCAGCTGCAGCTGCTGTGTTGTTTATTCTTATCATAGTAGTAATATTTAGACGAAAATTATTTTATATACTACTGGCTTTAATAGTTGGCGCATACATTATGTATCTACTACTTCCGCCTGATACGGTATGCATAAAAAGTGGTTCAAAAATACAAATATTACCTATTGGGCAAGGTATTGTATTTAAACAAACAAAGACAAACCGTAAGTTTAAAGTGCTGGACAAGAGAAACAAATATACAAGAATTGAACTTAACAAAAATAAGGTAGGATGGGTAAAAAATGAAGATATTTGCAAGAATTAGCTGGGCATATGCAACATTTGTAATATTTGCTTCCATGACATTTATGATAATAATTTTTAAATTCGTAAAGCCTCCTAAAGCACAAAAGATTTCAGCAAAACTGATTCAACTTTGTACATTTTGGTCATATGAAGTTTTAGGTCAAGAGGATCCGGAAGCTGAGATGTTTCTTATTAATCATCAAAGCGATTTGGATATAGGTGTTGTGGAGCTAATAACAAAAAGAGATTTAGCATGGGTGGCAAAAAAGGAACTCTTTGATATACCTTTTTTTGGTCTAACACTTAGTTTGCCTGATGATATTCCAATTGAGCGAGAAAATAAAAGCTCACTTTTAAAATTACTCAAAGCAAGCAAAGAAAGAATTGACAAAGGTAGAGTTATCACCATATTTCCTGAAGGTACAAGGAGCACAACACAAAAAATATTACCTTTTAAACCCGGAGCAAAAATAGTGGCCGATAAATATAAATTAAGAGTGCAACCAATTGTTTTAATTGCAACTTCTTCGTGTTATAATATAAAAAAACACTATTATAAACCAAAGAAAATAAAAGCTATATTCCTAGAATCTTTTACAGCAGATAAACGTGATAAAGACTGGCTAAATAATCTTCGGATAAAAATGCAACAAACATATGATGTTTACAGTAATAATACCAAATCCAACTAGATTTTATTGGCGTATCTGCCCTGAACCATAGATCTTATATTTATATGTCGTAAGTCCTTCAATCCCCATAGGACCGCGGGCATGTAGCTTATTTGTACTTATTCCTACCTCCGCACCAAATCCAAATGCACCCCCGTCTGTAAATCTTGTCGAGGCATTTAAGTAAACAGCAGCGGCATCAACCGTGTTTAAAAACTTTTCAGCAGTTGTTACATTTTGTGTAATAATTGCTTCAGAATGCCCGGAACCAAACCTGGCAATATGTTCTATCGCACCGTCAACACCTTTTACTATTTTGATATTTAAAATATTTGCAAGATATTCGGTATCGAAATCATCCTCCTTAGCATCTGCTATGGATATTATTTCGGTAGTTTTCGCACATCCTTTAAGCAATGTTTGTGTCTTATCAAAAGCCTCTTTGAGCATAGGAAGAATCTCTTTAGAGATACTCTCGTCAACCAAAAGAGTCTCCATAGCGTTACATACTCCCGGGCGGTCTGTTTTTGCATTTACCGCAATATTTATACCATCTTGCATAATGGCATCTTTATCTATGTATGTATGACACTGTCCTTTGTCGTGCTTAACTACAGCAACCGTTGCATTTTGACTTACAAACTTTATCAACCCCTCACCTCCTCTGGGCACGATTAAATCAACATATTTATCCATTTTAATAAGCTTTGACACTCCCTCTCTTGATGAATCAGGTAATAAAGATATTAATGAAGGGGGAATACCATTTTTTTGCAATACGCCGCGCAAAATATTAGCAATAGCAATATTTGAATTTTGAGCCTCTTTTCCACCTTTTAACACACAGACATTAGAGCTTTTAAAGCAAAGTGCCGCCGTATCGCTAGTTACATTTGGACGGGATTCATATATAATGCCTATAACTCCTATCGGTATTGATACCTTTTCTATTTTTAGATTGTTTTGTGTTACCCAGCCATCAAGAACTTTACCGATAGGTTCTTTTAAAGATGCTATTTGCTCAATTGCAAGCGCCATATTTTCGATTCTACTCTCATCAATATAAAGTCTATCCTTTAGAGCTGATGTAAGATTGTTATTGTCTGCTTCTTGCATGTCTTTTTGATTAGCCGCGATAACGCTCTTTTTAAAATCCCTTATAGCCTGCGCCATTTGCATTAAAACCTTCGTTTTATCTGCACCGCTTAGCTGATTAAAACAGGTACTTGCTTTTTTTGATTCTTGTAAAAATTGTTCCATGTGTATGCCCTATTTTATCAAAAAATTTGTAGTTTTAGGATAACATATAACATATTAAAAAATAATTATGGAGTTAAGATGTTTAAAAGTATAAATGGTGGAATACTACCATCGCGAGGAAGTAAATACTCAGCCTGTGTAGATCTATATGCCAACAAAACCATGATAATTGCCCAGGCGCAAACAACGCTAATTCCCTTAGGTGTGTGTATTGATGTTGAAAAATTAAAAGAGAATTTCAATATAAATAAGTACTATTTTGATCAAATAGGCATATCTAATTATGAGCTATTTTTAAAAACTCACTATTTGCAGTTAATGCTTAGAAGTTCTTTATCAAAACAGCTAATAATTGCAAACGGTGTTGGAGTAATAGATCTAGATTATACTGATGAGATTATGATACGTATTCACAATCCTGCCAATATGCCTGCAAAACATATCAACAAAGGCGACAGAGTAGCACAGATAGCCATGTTGCAGCATTTAGGTTTTATGTTTAATATTCACTCCCACAAACAAAGAACAGGAGGATTTGGTAGCACCGGAGAATAAAGCTTCTCATATAGTTATATGAGAAGCCGCAAAGATTACGACTCTAAAGACTTAATATCTATAGCCAACTTTCTATTTCTAAACGCAATAGCTATAACTATAAATATAACAAGATATGATATCGGAGCAAATGCAGGGATAGGTACCGGATTTCCTTTGGCGTATGAATGCAAACCGCCAAGATAATAATTGACTCCAAAATACGTCATCAAAATCGATGTAAACGATAATAAAGAAATTACACTATAATTAAATTGCGTATATATTGGTTTAATAAATCTAATATGCACTACTATAACATACACAAGCATAGATACAAGCGCCCAAACTTCTTTTGGATCCCATCCCCAGTAATGACCCCAGCTTTGATTTGCCCAAACGCCACCTAAAAATGTGCCCACAGACAACATAGCAAGTCCTATCATTATACTCATTTCATTTATTGAATTAAGCTCAATAATCGCTAGGCTTATACGCTGTTCATTCCTTTTATTTTTAAGAATAAAAAGCAATAGAGTTATAAAACCCAGCAAAGCGCCAAGAGCCATAAAACCGTAACTAGCCGTAATCATTGATACGTGTATATCAAGCCAATATGAATTTAACACCGGTACAAGATTTGTAATAGCCGGATTCATCCATGCTAAATGAGCAACAAATAAGATAAGCCCAGCTAGTATCGATGTTGCTGCCAGCGTGATAGGAGAATGCTTTGCGAAGATAAAACCGGCGAGCACTGATGCCCATGCGATATAGGTCATAGACTCAAAACCATCTGCCCACGGCGCATGTCCTGATATATACCAAACCATGATAAGAGCTAAGGTGTGAGCGATGAAAAAGAGTATCAATAAAACCATAGATATACGGCTATAGATATTTAAAGGAAATTTTGGTCTTAAAATCTTAATAAACGATAAAATAAGTAAAGCAAAACCTACAAAAAAGTATAGAGGCCATAATCTCTCAAAAATATTTAATTGATTGTAAATCAATTCCACTTTAATTCTTCCGCCAGATGGATAAACAGATGCACCGTAAAATCGCTGATACTCAGATATTGTTGAAATTGCATTATTTACAGGTTTCCAGTTACCTGTTTTTAAAGCTTTGTTAACACTTAGGAAAAATCCCAAAGCCAGATTATGAACTTTATTTGCTTCTTGTTTTGGAAAATGTTTTAATGCATTTACAGTACCAAACCACTTTCTACTAGCGCTATTAGGCTCCGGCCACAATTTAAAAATAGAGCCGGTATAAACCATATAAGCAACATTTACTTTATCATTATCTGTAAAGACGGCTCTGTCATAAACACCTCTTTTTTTAGGGTCCAATCTCATCACTTTATCTACTTCAGCGGCCAGTTTATATCCGCTCATTGTATTTGGATCGGTAAAAAATTGAGAAAATGATACATATTTTGTCTTTGGAGCAACACCGATAAGTTTATTAACCAAGCTATTTCCAGTTTTAATCATCTTGATTTGTCGCCAATAGTCAGGACGAGTCAACATGCCTAAAACAATCTGATTGGCACTTAAGCCAAGTATTGACTGCGAACCGTGAATCTTCTCCATAATCTGAATAGCTAAAGTATTTAACGGTTCCATACGCCCGCGTTCGGCACTGCTTTGTACTATTAGACTGCCAAATTTATTGGCAGTTGTTTTGTTATAGGAGGTGATAGTTTTAATAATTGGATTTAGCGTATCTGCGTATGTGTTTGTATAATGAAACATAAGTGCCAGTGCTAGCACCGCTAAGGTGCTTTTTTTAGCACTTGCGGCTTTGGCAAGTCTGCTAAGCTGTGCAAATCTTCCATTGGACGCAAAAAATGAACCAAAAAAGCCGATTGCCAGCAACAAATATCCAAGATATGTAATATCCGTACCCGGATCCATATTAACCGATAAGATTGTCCCTTTTAAATCAGGATCAAAAGATGATTGAAATAATCTAAAATTCCTATATTCTAAAATATGATTCATGTGTATCCTATACGGTATTGTAACATTATGTCTAGTATCTATTAAAGTCACATAACTTGAATATGTCTCAGGGGCCATAGAGCCGGGATATCTAGTTAATTGAAATTTATCTAATTTTACTTTAAACGGCAAGTGAATAATCTTTGATCCGTAATTTACAGTCACTCTCAAACCATTTAGATTTACGGTCGCCGGGCTCCCCGTCATTCCTGATTCACCATAAACTAACGCATTTTTACTAACCCCGCCACTGCTTATTTTAAAGCGCAAAGCACCCATTGCAGGATTTAGAGGATTGGCATGCGGATTGCTAATTAGCTTAATATTGGCATGCGGATAAAATGAACGCAAAACAAAATGAGTGGCTTTATATGAATACAACGTTCTACTAAATACAAGTTCTTTTTTGTTTGGAGGCAATATCCCAGATTTTCTTGTGTCCATCTTTAGGTATGTAAGAGGTACAGAGTGGCTCATATACAGTTTTTTGCCTATTTCAAATAATTTTATAACAGGTTTTGTGAAGTGATGATTAGAGTTAAAATCTAGTATCAGGCTATCGGACATAAAAAACTGTCCCGGTGATAACTTTGTCTGATGTCCTTTGCCCTGTGAAGTAATCATCATATTAGCTATAGGTGCTCCGTTTTTACTCTCTACAATAGCCTGTATGACATTAGGTATAAACTGCGTTAATTTTATATGAACTTTTTTACCGTTTATTGTAAGAGTTTTGCTATAGCTATTATGAGACATATAAGAAAGAAACTGCTCATGATCACTTGTGACTTTCTTAGCTCCATCGTCAACTGACACTTCAAAATAAGGCACTGTACTAGCTATAGTCGAGGCTGTCTTACCTTCACGTATATGCATTAGCCCCTCATAGCCTACATAATGTGTTAATGCGGCACCTAGTAAAATCACAAGCCATGAAAAGTGCAATATAAAGACTAACGGCTTTTGCCTAATCTTAAACTTAATTAGGTGCAATATCAATGAGATAGCAAGCAGTCCTAACAGTATATAAAACCATGCAGCATTATAAACGATAGCACGCGCAGTAGATGTGCTATACATCCTTTCAATAATAGTTGCGTAACCGATTGAAAAAGCAAAAACAAACACTAAAACAATCATGGTTTTCATAGATCCCATGATGGAGATAAGACTTTTCATATAAACACCTCATAAATTTTAATTTTGATATTGTAGTGTAAAATAATAAAGTTATTAATTAACGCTCTTTAGGGGCTTTAATCATTAAGTTTTATTAAATCTTGTAATATAATTTTATTTTAACTCATCCCAATGATCTCCAATATTTAAAGATGCCTTAAGTGGAATATTTAGCTTATAAACAGTTTCCATAACATCTCTAAACCTCTTGCCAAGCATGACGGCAGACTCTTCATCTACCTCAAAAATCAACTCATCATGGATCTGCAACAACATCTTAGCGTTTAAGCATTCATTTTTTATAATATTATCGATTTTATTCATAGATAATTTGATAAGATCAGATGCGCTTCCCTGAAAAAGAGTATTAATGCTTTCTCGCTCATATGCCGCTTTAAACATTGGTGAAGCTTTGGCATAATCAAAATATCTTCTTCTTTTAAGCAATGTCTGTACATAACCGTTTTGTTTTGATGCTTCTACGACAGAGTTAAAATAACTCTTAACACTTGGAAAATTTTCAAAATATCTGCCTATTATCTCTTTTGCCTCTTTTGTGCTTATGTGCAGAGTATCTGCGAGCTTTTTTTGTCCCATACCGTATAAAAGTCCAAAATTAACCGTTTTGGCAATATTGCGCTTAGTTTTTGCTTCCTCTTGTCCAAATAAAACAATCGCAGTTTGCAAATGAATATCTCTGTCATGCCTAAACGCATCAACTAGTACCTTATCTTTACTAAAATGCGCAAGAAGCCTAAGTTCTATCTGAGAATAATCTATGCCTATAAGTTTTTTACCGGCTCCTGCTATAAACCCTCTTCTGATTTTTACACCCAAATCGCTTCTAACAGGAATATTTTGGAGATTTGGATTTTTAGAGCTTAGACGTCCCGTAGCCGTTCCTGTTTGCACAAAAGATGTATGGACTCTACCATCTTTACTGTGCTTGGATAGTTTTAATAATGGCTCAATATATGTTGAGACCAGCTTATGCATCTCTCTGTAATCTAACAAATACCTGATAATTTCATGCTCATGAATTAAAGATGTTAAAACTTTTTCATCCGTGCTGTAACCTGTTTTTGTTTTCTTGCCTTTTGGCAGATTTAGCTTTTCAAACAGCACTTCTCCCAGCTGTTTTGGAGAATTTATGTTAAACTCAAAACCGCTTATCTCATAGATTTTTTTGCGAAAAATATTTAACTTCTTATTTGCGTCACCTAAAAACCGGAATAAAAAGTCGCTATCGACCATAATCCCGTTTTGCTCCATCATAAGCAAAGTCGTTATAAACGGAAACTCAACCTCCCTAGCCTCTTGTAAAAGAGGCCGCAAATCATTAGTCTCAAATTTTTTTATAAGTTTGTTATACAGTTTTAAAGTAATTACAGCATCCTCGGCTGCATACTTACAGGCATCTTCCAATATTACAGATGCAAAAGTCTCACCCTTTTTAACTGTCTGCTTAAAAGCTATCATTTTATGACCCAGCAGGTTTAGGCAAAGATAATCCAATGAAAGTTTACTTTGAGAATCAAGCAGCCATGCCAGCACCATGGTATCTGCAAAAACAGGTAGTTTACCATCTAAAAGCTTTGATACAAAATGCAGATCAAACTTAATGTTGTGACCTACTATATTACATGTAAATAATTTCCTTAAGGCTTTTACGGCATTATCCATGCTTATCTGTTTGTCAACTCCAAGATATGTGTGAGCAACCGGCACATAAAAACCCTCATTCTCATCAAAGCTAAAGCTAAATCCGACAAGATTGTCTTCATAAGGACTTAGTCCTGTAGTCTCAGTATCAAAAGCTACGATACTTTTCTTATCCAATTTGTCAAGCACACTAAATAAAACATCTGCATCTGTTATAAGAGTTGTTTTAAATGATCGCAAAGAGGACTCATCTCTTGTAGAGTTTATAATATCTTGACTAACTGCCTGTTGTTTTTGCTTAGCATCTAAAACGCGTAAAATAGCTCGCATATCATACTGTACGAGTTCATCATAAATCAAACTAAACGGATTATCATTATGCATCTCATATTCACTAAAATCAATTTCGCTAAATACATCGTCTTTTAGAGTGACAAGTTGCTTTGACATGAAAGCATTATCCCTGTTTTGCTGCAGTTTTTTTCGTACGCCTAGCGGCATTACGGTATCTATATGCTCGTACAGATTCTCTATTGTTTCATATGCGGCAATTAATTTTTGTGCAGTTACTTTACCTATACCTTTTACTCCGGGTACATTATCGGCACTGTCGCCTAAAAGCGCTTGAAAATCTATAAACTGTTTTGGTGAAACTCCATATTTTTTGATACACTCATCTTCGTTGATATCTCTTTTTTTAATCGCGTCAACAAGCACGACCCTGCTATCATCTATTAGTTGATAAAGATCTTTATCGTGTGATACAACCTTTACATGTAAGCCCTTTTTTAACGCAAGATGCGTAACCGTAGCTATAATATCATCTGCTTCATAACCGTTAAGCCCTAGCGTTTTAAAACCCATTTTATCTATCCATGAGATGGCTACAGGGAGTTGTTGAGATAACTCCTGCGGTGGCGGCGGTCTGTTAGCTTTATAATTTTTATCTATATCATTTCTAAAAGTCTTACCTTTAGAATCAATAGCAAATACCAGATAATCACTGTCGTAATCTTTTTGTAAAGATGAGATAAAATTTACAAATCCGGTTAAAAGTCCGGTAGGAAACCCCTCTTTATTGCTTAGATGCTGGGGAAGAGCATAAAAGCTTCGAAAAAAAAACCCAAAAGTATCAATGATGGTTATTGTTTTTGACATATATTATCCTAAAATCGTGATTATAGCAGATTTTATGTTTTTTTGATAAAATAATAGTCATGAAAACATATAACACATATTTCACCGATTTTAACACATTAAATAAATTTATCAAAAACAATTCTATTTACGATAATGAAAAATTATTAATTCAGATTTTTACATCACTGACTAAAAAGCAAGAGATAATATCAATGCTAGCAGAGATCTCTTCATTACTGCCAAGTGCTTATCTTGTAGGTGCGACCAGTGAGATTGAAATATGTGACAAAAACATATCACATGATAAAACCGTGATATCAATTACACAATTTAACAATACTAAAATTACAACTGCTTTTACACAAATATGTAAAAATGCTTTTGATGCGGGCCGGCGAATAACAAGGCAACTAAGCCAAGAAAATACTAAACTGCTTATCACATTTACAAACGGACTGCACTGCAACGCACAGGAGTATCTCTCGGGCATTTGGCGAGAAAATGCCGACATAATAGTTGCAGGGGGCATGGCGTCTGATCCAAAACAGTTTAAATCAACTTATGTGTTTACAAAAGATCACATATCTTCAAAAGGTGCCGTGGGAGTCGGACTGCATAACAATCAACTGCAAATATTTACCGATTCACTTTTTAACTGGATAGATGTTGGAATAGATATGACCATCACAAAAGTTGACAAAAACCGCATTTACACCATAGATAATATCCCGGCTTATGATATATATGCAAAATATCTAGGTAAAGAGATAGCCGCAGAACTGCCGGAGATAGGACTTCACTATCCTCTTGTCATACAAAAACCACACAATAAACTAGCCAGGTCGGTTCTTTCAAAACACCAAGACGGCTCTTTGACATTTGGAGGGAATTTTAATGTGGGAGACCTCGTAAAATTTGGTTACGGCAACTCATTTGAGATGATTAAGCAGTCAAATCTTGAATCTAAAAAGATGCTAAGCAAACCGATAGAATCGATTTTTATCTATTCATGCGTCGCAAGATATAAATTTTTAAAAAATGAAATCTTACAAGAGATACAACCGCTTAGTAAAATAGCAGATACCGCAGGCTTTTTCACATACGGAGAGTTTTCCTCGCTTAAAAACTCCAATGAATTGCTAAATCAGACTATGACCATACTAACTCTTAGCGAGTCGCAACATCCAACAAATTCGTCAAAGGTTGTTATCTCACAAGAGACAAAACATAAGCAGATTGATAAATCCTTAAAAGCGCTCTCCAATCTGTTAAACAACACTATCGCCGAGTTAAATAAAAGATATACAATTTTAAAAGACAGGGAAGAATCACTCCAAAGAGCTCAGGCCGTCAGTCACATGGGCAGTGTCGAAGTTGATGTTAAAAGCGGCATATCGACCTGGTCTGATGAGATGTACTCTATCTATGGACAAGACAAGGCAACATACACTCCAACACTTGATAAATTTCTGCAAAACATTGTAGATGAAGACAAACCTAAAGTTAAAAATTTTATAGACCTGTTAAACGACGGCAAAACACACACCATATCTTTACGTGCAAAAAAAGCCGATGGTTCAATTATTAATATTTTGATAAATGCTAAAATATTTTTTAATGAACAAAACGAAGCAGAAAAAATTATTGGCACTACTTTTGATATTACTGAGCTAACTCAGATAAAAAAACTAACAAAGCAACAAGCCGACATCATAGAGCAGCTTCATGACTCTGTTATTATTACTGATTTAAACGATACTATTCATTACTGCAACACCAGTGCTACAATTATGCACAAATACACAAAAGAAGAAATGGTAAATCAAAATATCTATATGCTATATCCAAAACATGAGCTACAAAAAGCGCATCAGATAAAACAATATGCCCTGAGCAATCAATTTTATCATGACGAGATACAAAAAATCACCAAAACAGGCGATATTATCATTACTGAAGTGGTACTTATCCCATTAAAAGATGAACAAGATGATATTACGGCAATAGCAAGAATTTCCAAAGATATAACAAAACGCATAAAGGCGCAAGAGGAGCTAAAATCAAAAACAAGACAGCTTGCATTTCAAGCTTTTCACGATGATTTAACAAAACTTCCAAACAGATCTCTTTTTTATGACAGACTCACACAATCCATTGCCCAGACAAAACGAAATCAAAAAATGTTTGCACTTTTGTTTATTGATTTGGATAATTTTAAACAGATTAACGACACCTTAGGACACAACATTGGAGATAAAGTTTTAAAAACATCAGCGCAAAGACTAAAAACATGCATAAGAGAACAAGATACGCTATCAAGACTTGGAGGCGATGAGTTCACTATCATACTTCAAGATATCAAGCATATCAATATGGCGGCAAAAATTGCCAAAAAGATCATAAAACTTATAGCTGAAAAAATTATTTTAAACAATACGACACTTTATACATCCTGCTCAATAGGCATCAGCATGGCACCAAACGATACGCTTGATAAAGACGATCTTATTAAATACGCCGACAGTGCGATGTATCATGCAAAATCAAAAGGAAGAAATACTTATAGATTTTATTCAACAGATATGACCAAATCCGCGGTTGAGACAATTGAGCTAGAAAACAGCATGCGTACAGCCGTGCAGGATGAGCAGTTTTTAGTATATTATCAACCTCAAATAGATATAAATAAAAATAAAATCATAGGCTCTGAAGCACTGGTAAGATGGCAGCATCCCACACTTGGATTTATCTCTCCTGATCGGTTTATACCGCTAGCTGAGGCTAATGGCCTTATCACTTTGATCGATAACTATGTTATGAAGCGTGCCATGAGTGACTACGTATCATCATATAACAGCGGACTAAATCCAGGCAAACTATCGTTAAATCTCTCTACAAAGGTCTTAAATTCTGTAGATTTTATCACACATTTAAAACAAACACTTCAACAAAGCGGGTTTGACCCGACATGGCTTGAGTTTGAGGTCACGGAAACTCAGCTGATGGAAAATCCTGACACGGCTATAGAAAAACTTAATTTATTAAATCAAATGGGCATTAAAATATCGATTGATGATTTTGGTACAGGGCACTCATCACTTTCATACTTAAAACGACTGCCTGTTAAAAAGTTAAAAATAGATAAGTCTTTTATAGATGATATACCGGGCAATGAGGATGATTGTACTATCATAAAAGCAGTAGTTGCGTTGGCAAACAGTTTAAATCTAGAAGTTATAGCCGAAGGCGTTGAAACAAAAGAGCAAAATGAGTTTTTACGTCAACATCAATGTCATTTAATCCAAGGATACTATTATTCACGCCCGATTGCAATCAACGAATTAAGAGTATTTATAAAAAAATATTCATAGCATATCATCTATAACGTCTTCTAAGATTTCATATTCATATCCTGCATCTAGGGCTTTTTTTAGTCCATAATTTATTGCCGTCTCACTAAAAGGATGATTTACGGCGATAACCGTTTTAACAATATTTAATGCCGTAGAAAATTCTTTAATATCTTGTGGTGCACCAGCCGATTCATCGCTATATCGTATCATCTGTATTAATTCTTGATCAAATCCCCAATGCTTAAAGATTTCAGCAGTTACCTCAGCTGTTGTCGTCTGGACAAAAGATTTTTCAACCAAAGCTATGTTATAACTTGTCTCTATTTCGGACTTAAACGGTAAAAGCTCATTATTTTTAATGATTTGACTTGCGATCAAAATTTTTCCAGTTTCTTGCAAAAGAGCACTCAAAAAAAGTTTATCAGCTTTTACTTTGTCTATTTGCTTGTACCAATTATATATTAAACGTGCTTGCTTGGATGATATATCGGCAAACTCGTCTGACGAAATAGCGTATGGCTCCATGTCGATATTGAGCAGCTGCTTCAAACTGTTTGCAAATACTATCGATCTAGTCATACTCATACCGAGCATTGCAACGGCTTGAGCCACCGTATCTATCTTTTTATCAAAATTATAAATCGGTGAATTAACTTCTTTAAAAAGATTGGCGACTATCATAGGATCATCACCTATTGCTTTTACAAGATCAGATACACTGGAATTAGGGTCATTGTAAATTTTTTGTATTTTAACAATACTTTTTGAAAGAGCAGGCAGAGAATTTATATTTTGTACAATTTCACGATTCATAATCATCCTTTATTTAAAAATCTGGATATATTTTTTTTATCAAATAGTATATTTTACATCCTACGCAATAATTAAAAAGTACCTCTAATGTTGTACATGTAAACAATATCGCTGCTGTTAAATACAAAAAAACAGATAAATGTAGCCACGTTTGTATAATTAAAAGCGATACAAAGACAAATCCAAAATATGTTGCCAGCCGTTTTGCTCCCCCGTCAACCATCTCGGTTTTTAAGTGTAAAACTTTTTTAATTGCTTTTGAGAGATGATACACAAGACTATATCTTTTATTTAAAAACAATCTAACAAAAAAATCATAAAATAAAAAATATAAAATAATGCGATTAAAAGTCAATAAAAAAGCTATAAGCAACAGTGTGATAAAGACAGCATTGACTCTAGCTATTTTAGCATCGACTTTAAACAATGATATCGGACAAGACTGGGACATTT